>JAHWJV010000009.1 GCA_019348265.1 Gemmatimonadota bacterium | reverse complement strand
CGAGGCACAGGCGGTGGCCAGCCGCTGGGAGGGGGAGACTGACATCGAGGCGGTTCCGTCCGAGGTCGGCAGTGCGGAGGAGGAGCTGGGATGAGGGAGTTCGCGAAGCTCTTCGCCGGGCTGGACGAGACCACGCGGACGGGCGAGAAGGTGGAGGCGATGGCGCGCTACTTCGCCGCGGCGGATCCGGGCGACGCCGCCTGGGCGGTTCACTTTCTCAGTGGCGGCCGGCCCAAGCGCCTGGTCCCAGCGCGGCACCTCGCCACCTGGGCGATGGAAGAGTCGAGCATTCCGCTCTGGCTCTTCGAGGAGTCGTACCACGCGGTCGGGGACCTGGCGGAGACGATCTCTCTCCTGCTCCCCAGATCGCAGGAGGAGGTGGATCTGCCGCTACGCCACTGGGTCGAAGACCGGCTGCTGGCGCTGGCGGGCGAGCCAGAGGAGGTGCAGCGGGCGGCGATCGTCGGCGCCTGGCGCCAGCTCGACGGCACCGAGCGGTTCGTCTGGAACAAGCTGATCACCGGCGGCTTCCGGGTCGGTGTCTCGCGCAGCCTGGTGGTGCGGGCGCTGGCGCGGACGAGCGGCGTCGACGAGGCGACGATCGCGCACCGGCTGATGGGCGGCTGGGAGCCGCGGCCGGAGCTGTTCAAGTCACTCGTCGCGCTGGATACCGGGGACGCGAACGTCTCCCGGCCGTACCCGTTCTTCCTCGCCTACGCTCTGGAGCAGGAGCCGGAGACGCTGGGGCCCGCGAGCGAGTGGCAGGCGGAGTGGAAGTGGGACGGCATCCGGGCGCAGCTCATCCGGCGAAGGGGGCAGACCTTCATCTGGTCGCGCGGCGAGGACCTGGTCACCGAGCGCTTTCCGGAGCTCGCCGAAGCAGCGGCACTCCTCCCCGATGGCACCGTGCTGGACGGGGAGATCCTTCCCTGGCGCGACGGTCAGCCGATGAGCTTCGCGGATCTGCAGCGCCGGATCGGCAGGAAGAACGTCGGCCCGAAAATCCTCGCGGACGTCCCGGTGGTGATGGTCGTCTACGACCTGCTGGAGCTTTCCGGGGAGGACCTGCGACCCGAGCCGCTCTCCGCCCGTCGGTCGCGCCTCGAGGAGCTGCTGGGGCGGGTACCCCGGGGCGCCCGCCTTCTTCCTTCGCCTACCGTGCCGGCCGAGGACTGGGTCGGCATTCGCGCGGCGCAGCTCGAGGCACGGACCGTCGCGGCGGAGGGGCTGATGCTGAAGCGCCTCGACGCGCCATACGGAGTCGGCAGGCGGCGCGGACCCTGGTGGAAGTGGAAGGTCGAGCCCTTCACCGTGGACGCGGTGATGGTGTACGCGCAGGCCGGCCACGGCCGCCGCGCGTCTCTCCACACGGACTATACCTTCGCCGTCTGGAATGGCGGCGAGCTGGTGCCTTTCGCCAAGGCCTACTCCGGATTGACCGACGCCGAGATCCGCGAGCTGGACGGGTGGATCCGCCGGAACACGCTTGAGAAGTTCGGGCCGGTGCGCTCCGTGAAGCCGGAGCAGGTCTTCGAGCTCGCCTTCGAGGGGATCCAATCCTCACCCCGGCACAAATCGGGGATCGCCGTCCGCTTCCCGCGCATCCTGCGCTGGCGCACTGACAAGCCGGCGCAGGAGGCGGACACGCTGGCCAACCTCCGGGCGCTGATGGAGAAGGCGTGACGCGGGCGGAGGAGCACGTCGACCGGTGGTTCGCCGACCGTGGCTGGAAGCCCTTCGCCTTCCAGCGGGAGGTCTGGGCGGCCTATCAGAAGGGAGAGAGCGGGCTGATCCACGCGGCCACGGGCACGGGCAAGACGCTCGCCGCGTGGATGGCCCCGTTGATCGAATGGATGCGGGAGGGCGGCCGGATCGTGCCAGCGGGCGCTGAGGGGAAGAAGCCGCGCCGGGACACGTCGCCACCGCTTCGCGTGCTATGGATCACGCCGCTGCGGGCGCTCGCCGGCGACACCGGCGAGGCACTGGAGGCGGCGCTGCAGGGGCTGGGTATCCCGTGGAGCCTGGAAGGCCGCACCGGCGACACCTCGGCGGCCGTGCGAGCTCGGCAGCGGAAGCGCCTCCCGACCGCGCTGATCACCACCCCGGAGAGCCTCTCGCTCCTCCTCTCCCGGGAGGACGCTCGCGAGATATTCAGCCAGCTCCGAATGGTCGTCGCGGACGAGTGGCACGAGCTGATGGGGACCAAGCGCGGCGTTCAGGTGGAACTGGCGCTGGCCCGGCTGCGGAATTTCCGCCCGGAGCTGCGCGTCTGGGCCCTCTCCGCCACGATCGGCAATATCGAGGAGGCCAAGGAGACGCTGGTCGGCGTCGCTCCACTTCCCGGCGGGGCTCGCGTGGTCCGCGGGGTGGAGCCGAAGAAAGTGATCGTCGACGCCCTCATCCCGCCGTTCATCGAGCGCTTCCCCTGGGCAGGGCACCTCGGCACTCAGATGCTCCCGCAGGTGGTCGACGCGGTGGAGGAGGGTGAGACGGCGATCGTCTTCACCAACACCCGCTCCCAGACCGAGATCTGGTACCAGGCGCTGCTCAGCGCGCGCCCGGAGTGGGCTGGCACCATCGCCCTGCACCACGGCTCCCTCGAGCGGAAGACCCGCGAATGGGTGGAAGATGGGCTGCGCGCCGGACGCCTGCGCTGCGTCGTCGCGACCTCCAGCCTCGATCTGGGGGTCGACTTCTCCCCCGTGGATCGCGTTCTCCAGATCGGCAGCCCCAAAGGCATCGCACGGCTCCTGCAGCGCGCCGGCCGCAGCGGCCACCGCCCCGGCGCGCCCAGCAGGGTGACCTGCGTCCCCACCAACGCGCTGGAGCTGATCGAGGTCGCGGCGGTGCGCGACGGGTTCGAGGCGGGCGCCGTGGAGTCGCGGCTCCCGGTCGAGCGCCCGCTGGACGTACTGGTGCAGCACGTCGTCACCGTCGCCCTGGGTGGCGGCTTCCGCCCCGACGATCTGCTGCGGGAGGTGCGGAGCACCCGCGCGTACGCCGGGCTCCTCGACGACGAATGGGAGTGGGTGCTCGATTTCGTCAGGCGCGGCGGCGACGCGCTCCAGGCATACCCGGAATACGCGCGCATCGTCGCTCGTGAAGACGGAATACACGTGGTGGAGGACTCCATGGTGGCGCGTCGGCACCGCATGGCGATCGGCACCATCGTGGCGGACGCTCACATTTCGGTGCAGTACCTCCGCGGCGGACGGCTCGGTTCGGTCGAGGAGTCGTTCATCGCCAGGCTCAAGCCCGGGGATCGATTCGTGTTCTCCGGTAAGCCCCTCGAGTTCGTGCGGGTGCGGGACATGAAGGCCTGGGTGCGAAAGGCGTCCTCCTCACAGGGGGCGATCCCGCGGTGGATGGGGAGTCGCCTTCCCCTGTCGGGGGAGCTCGCGGCGGCGCTCCGGGAGCGGCTCGAGGAGGCGGAGAAGGGGGTGTTGCGGGGGGCGGAGATGGAGGCGATCCGGCCCATTCTCGACATCCAGTCGCGCTGGTCGCGCATTCCGCGAGCCGACCAGCTCCTGGTCGAGCACGTGGAGACGCGGGAGGGGCACCACCTCTTCTTCTTCCCCTTCGAGGGGCGCCTGGTTCACGAGGGGCTCGCCGCGCTGTTCGCGTACCGGATCTCGACGCTGGAGCCGATCTCCTTCACCCTGGCGGCGAACGACTACGGGTTCGAGCTGCTGTCGCCCGAACGCGCTCCACTGGACGCGGCGCTCACGGCCGGGCTGTTGAGCCCGAAGAACCTCTTTGAGGACGTCCCCGCCTCGCTGAACGCGACGGAGATGGCCCGGCGTCAGTTCCGAGAGATTGCGCGGGTGTCGGGGCTCATCTTTCCCGGCTACCCTCACGCCGGAAAAAGCGCGCGGCAGCTGCAGGCGTCCAGCGGTCTCTTCTTCGACGTCTTCCAGCGGTACGATCCCCACAACCTCCTGGTTTCGCAGGCCCACCGGGAGGTTCTGGAGCGGCAGCTGGAGAGCAGCCGGTTGGGTCGGACGCTGGAGCGGCTCGCCGCCTCCGAGGTCGTGGTCACGCAGCCGCGCCGGACGCCCCCGCTGGCGTTCCCGCTGCTGGTGGACCGCACTCGCGAAAAGGTCTCCTCGGAAGCCCTCGGAGACCGTGTACGGCGGATGCAGGTGGCGCTGGAGAAGGAAGCCGGGTGAAAGCGGGCATCGCGAGCGTGGATCTCGCGGGGGAGCGGCTCGTCCTCTTTCCGGAGCGGGTCGCGTGGTGGGAGCGCCGAGACACTCTCCTGCTCGCAGACCCGCACTGGGGGAAGGGAGCAGCCTTCCGTGCCGGCGGCATCCCGGTCCCCCGCGGGACGACGGTGGGGTCTCTCTCGCGCCTCGATTCCGTCCTGGACAGGACGGGCGCGTCGCGCATCGTTTTCCTAGGAGACTACCTCCACGCGCTGGAGGGTCGCGCGCCGGCGACCCTCGAGGCGCTTGCCGGGTGGCGTCGCCAGCGCCCTTCCCTGGAGCTGGTGCTGGTGCGCGGCAATCACGACCGTCGGGCGGGCGATCCGCCGGAAGGTCTCGGCGTCGGCTGCGTCGACGCGCCGCTCCACGACCCGCCGTTCGTCCTCGCGCACTACCCGGATCCCAACTCCGCCGGGTACGTCCTGGCTGGACACCTGCACCCCGCCGTCCGCCTCGTCGGGCGAGGTCGTCAGCGCGAGCGCCTCGCCTGCTTCTGGATCCAGCCCCGCGTCGCGGTCTTCCCCTCCTTCGGCGACTTCACCGGCGCCGCCGATGTACAGCCGGAGCCGGACGACCGCGTCTTCGTGGTCGCCGAGGATCGGGTGGTGGAGGTGGAATGGTGAATTTCGAATTATGATGTTGAATCCCAAAGGTGCTTCCTGGTCTGTAATACCAGGACTAGCCATTCCAAATTCATAATTCCACATCCAGTTCGGGCGTCCGCCCCGTGCCAAGCAGCCGCTCTATCTCCTCCAGGACGCGGCGTGGCTCCACCGGCTTCGTCAGATAGCTATCGCAGCCCACCTCCCGCGCACGATCTCGGTCCCTGGTCAGCGCGTGGGCGGTAATGGCAATGATCGCGATGTGCGCGGTCCGCGGATCGGCCTTCAGGATCTGCGTCGCCTCCCAGCCATCGATGCCTGGGATCGACACGTCCATCAGGATCACGTCGGGCAGGATCTCCGTGGCCAGCTGGATCGCCGTTACGCCGTCGGCGGTTTCGGTCACGTCGTAGCCGAAATGCGTGAGCGTCAGCCGATAGATGATCCGGTTGTCCTCATTGTCCTCTACCAGCAGGATTTTTCGCTTCATGGAGATCTCCAGCTGTCGGCGCCGTCGGGGTCGGAGGTGATGACCAGCAGAGCGAGCTTGAGCTGCACGGCCCCCTCGAGCGTTCGGGGGTCCAGTCCAGTGAGGGTGAACGCGCGGGCGAGGTGATTCCGGACCGTGTGGCGATGAAGACTGAGGCGCGCCGCCGTGTCGGCGACCGACATGTTGGATGCGAGGTAGGTGCTGAGCGTCTCGAGTACCAGCGGGTGCTCACGGAGCGGCTCCAGCGCGAGCAAGGCGAGGTTGCGGCGGCTGGGGCCGCTCGGCGCAAAGAACGCGGCCGCCCCGAGCCCGCGCAGCTCGAACGGTCCAGGCTCACCCTGCAGCCTTGGCCCGAGACGCGCCGCGTAGATGGCTTCACGGTAGGAGTTGCGCACCGCCACCACCGGGTACACCGGAAGGTGCGGCTCGCCGATGCCGACCCTTGCTTCCCACCCGCCCGCGAGGAACGCGGCCTGGATGTCCTCCGCGAGCTGCCGAATGCGTCCCCACGGCTCCTGCGGCTCGTGCTGCACCAGGATGACCCACTGAGAGTCGTCCACCTGCCCGAACGGCGTCGTGCTCGCCGCCGGGCCCAGCAAGCGGGTGAGCAGCTCGATCGGATCGGCCAGAGGCATCTGGCGAGCTTTGCGACCGGGCGGTGCGGCGGCCATCACCACGATGGCGACCCGCTGCACGAAGAGGTTCCATCCGCAGATCGCCGCTACGATGCGCGTCTGGTGCGCCTCCTCGCGGGAGCCACGCAGCAGCCGGTAGAGCAGCAGCCCGGGATTCGAGCTCTCCCTTCCCAGAGAAGACGCGGCGGCCGAGAAGTCGAGCGCCAGGCCGATGGAGACCCCGGCGATGCGGCACACGTCGCGCAGCCGGTCGGGAGCGCCGTGGGCGACCAGGACCCCGGAAACCACTCCGGACAGCCGCAGGAGGCAGTAGACGGCGGTGGCGCCTTCGGAGGCGTTCGCACCCGCCTGGTCCGCCGCGTCCGCACGCTCGAGTAGCTTCGCAGCGTGCCGCTCGATGGTACCGGCACGCCGTCTCGCGGTGGACGCCACGACCACCCCACGCGCGTCGGTGAGGGTGAAGCGGATGTCCAGCTCCGAGGTGAGTCGGTCGAGAAGGTCGCAGGCAGGGGCGGGAAGGATGGTGCCCCTGCGTAACCCGTCTGGGGGGTTGTCCGTGAGCGCCATACAGCGACTCTACTCACAGGGGCGTACGGTGGCAATGGCCACGGTGGCGATACTCGACAAGCCGCACTCTCCATTCGGGCGATGCCGATCCCCCCGAGCGCACAGGCGGCCCGCTTGTCGTGGCTGCCGCACGCCTTACATTCGGCGGTGACGGCGACGCCGCACGACGTCGCCAGCAACGCACCGATTCACGACCATCGCTCCATGCGCTCTGCCCTCCGGAAGCCGTCGCTGCATGTATTCGCTCTCAACGTGCTGCTCGCCGGGGCCGGCGCAGCTCTGCTGCTCGCGTCCAGTGGAGCCGCGGCGCAGCGTCTCACCCCGGACCCGCTCACGCCCGAAGCGCTGCGCGTGTACGAGCCGAGGGAGACCGCGAGCCGCGACCTCACCCGGCGCGATGCTCGCCTGCTCACCATGCGGGGCGTCAGGCTACCGAATGCGTTACCCTCCTATCCCTCGCTGGCGAGATGGGAGGCTCATGCGGACAGCGTTCGGCGGCAGATCCTGGTGGCGACGGGGCTCTGGCCCATGCCGCCCAGGACCCCGCTGAACCCGGGGGTCTTCGGGCGGATCCAGCGGGAAGGGTACAGCATCGAGAAGGTGTACCTGGAGACGCACCCGAACTTCTTCCTGGGCGGTAACCTGTACCGGCCCACCGGGAGGACGGGGCCCTTCCCGGCGATCATCTCGCCCCATGGTCACTTCGACGCGGGGAGGCTGGTGAACACGGAGGTGGCGTCGGTTCCCGCCCTGGCGGCGAACATGGCGCGGCAGGGCCACGTGGTCTTCACCTACGACATGGTGGGCTACGCGGACACCAAGCAGGTCGGGCACCGCTTCGCGTCCGACGCCACGTCGCAGCTCTGGAGCATCAACCTGCTCGGGCTCCAGCTCTGGAACAGCATCCGCGTGCTCGAGTTCGTGCGGTCGCTACCCGACGTTGACACCAGCCGCGTCGGGATGAGCGGTGCGTCCGGCGGGGCGACGCAGGTGTTCCTGCTGACCGCGCTGGATACCGTCGGAGCGGTGAAGGCGACGGCGCCGGTGAACATGATCTCGGCGGAGATGCAGGGCGGCGACCTGTGCGAGAACGCGCCTGGGCTGCGCTTCGGGACCTTCAACGTGGAGATCGCCGCCCTCTCCGCTCCCCGTCCCCTGCTGATGGTATCGACGTCGGGGGATTGGACGGCGCGTACGCCGATACGGGAGTTCCCGATGATGCGCTCGCTCTACCGGCTTTACGGCGCGGAGGACCGGGTGAGCAACGCGCACTTCGACTTCCCGCACAACTCCAACCGCGCCAGCCGCGAGGCCGTCTATCCATGGTTCGCGCGGGCGTTCCTGGGGGATACGAGCGCCGCCCGCTACCTGGAGCAGCCGGTGACCGTCGAGCGCGACCGCGACGTCCTGGTCTTCCTGCACCAGATGGTCATCGACCGTAATCTCACCTTCGCCGACCTCCCCGCCGGCTCGTTCACCCCGCCTCCCCGGCAGATCGACGAGGCGGGGCTGAAGGCATACCTGCGCGACCTCGCCGTCCGTCAGCTCGCGGGGGCGTGGCCCAGCAGCGCCGCCTCCCTCGAATCTTTCCGCCGGCTCTACGGGCCGGCCATCCGCACGGTGGTCGCCGCTCGGCTGCCCGGGAAGACAGAGAGCAGCTTGCGCGGCACCACTCCGGGGCGGGGTTACACGATCGAGCGCTGGGTGGTGGCGCGGGCGGAGGAGTCGGACTGGATCCCGGCCGTCTGGCTGAGGCCCGCCTCCACCGGGCGCGTCGCCACGATCGTGCTCGACGACGAGGGGAAGGCGGGGCTCGCTTCGCCGGGCAACGCGGAGCTGGTGAGGGGGCTGCTGGCCGCGGGGCAGAGCGTGCTGGCACCCGACCTGTTCAAGATTGGAGAGCATGTCCTCCCGGCGGGTACGAAGACCGACCGGGATGAGCAAGCTCCGCACTTCAGCACCTACAATCGCACCGACACCCAGGAGCGCGTGCAGGACGTGCTCACCACCATCGCCTTTCTCCGGGACCAGGGCGTCCAGCGGATCAACCTGCTGGGCGCTGCCGACGCGGGCGTATGGGCGCTGCTGGCTGCCGCGACCGCCGGTGACGCGCTCGGGCGAGTTGCCATCTACCAGATGGATGGCCGCTCCGAGGACCCTGCCGAAGCGCTGCGCTATCTCGTCCCCGGCCTGTTCAAGGCCGGGGGGCTCCCGGCCGCGGCGGCGCTCGCCGCTCCCACTCCGCTGCTCGTAGCCGGCGCCGACACCGCGTTCGCGGGCTTGAGCGTCCGGGGCGCCTATGCCGCTGCCGGGGCGCCGAGCGCCTACCAGCGCTCGCCCTCCGCGGCGCCCGAGCACATCCTCCGGTGGCTGACGACGCCGTAAGCGACGGGTCGGGGAGGCGTCCGACGAGGCGCTCCGCCTGGCACTCGCTTGTCGTGGAACGCCGCCGACAAACCAACCCGGTCTATCCCGTCTTCTGAACGCGGGTACATAGATTGCGCTTGCCACAACTTCCGTAGCCGCTGCTCCGGCAGGTTTCTCCGCGCCCGATATCGGCGGCCGTCACGGCCCAGGCTACGCGTCTTCAGCGCTCTGGTATGGGCTCGTGAGCCGGAGCATATCACCGGTCACGGACCCGAAGGTGCTCTCATGCCGGGACGAAGCGTCGGGCAGCGTTGTCTTTGCCTGATCGTCATAAGTACGGCCACGGCCGTTTCCCTCCTGCAGGGTCAGTCCGCAGAGCCGTTCTCCACCCTGGAACTGTCAGTCTCGGCGACTGGCGATCTGGGCCACGACCCTCTCCATCGTCACTGGCGTCCGGAGCCGGGGGTGGCGGTTCGCATGACCACGCCCTTCTATCTCGGGTTGGCCTCCCTGGCGGTGCACCGGATGCCCTACACCCCGGTCCAGCCGGATCAACTGGATCTAGGTGCGTTGACTGCCACGCTGGAGTGGAACGCCGCGCGGAGGATCTCCGGCTGGTTGGAAGGGAGAGCTGGTGTACAGGTGGGGCACAGCACCTTCAAGTTCCACACGCAGCAGGAGCGGACGTTCATCCTCGAGGAGAGCGAGCTGCTCTCGGGCGTCCAGGTAGCCCTCCTGCTAGGAAGAGCGAGCGGGTGGAACCTATCGCTCTCCGCTGCGCACCAGAGAGTGTACACGTCTACCCCCATCCGCTTGATCGTCGCCTCGATCTCCGCTGGCTACTTGGTCAGCACGCCTTCCTGGCTGCGGACGATCCTGGAATGATTCGCCGCCGAACCCGGTGCATCACAGCGGCATCGGCGACCGTGCTCAGCCTCGCCGGGGCTCCCGACGCCGAGGGCCAGGTGCTTTCACGGACCGTGCTTACCCGGGCGGAGCTGCAAGCGCGCGGGGTGCACCGGGTCTCCCAGATCGCGCAGTGGGTGGGCGGCTGGAGCTCTACTGTCGAGGGCATAGCGTGGAACGCCAGCTTCGATGGAATCATGGCCGGCGCCGAGCCAGCCCGGGGCCTCCCACCCGTCGAAATCGTGATCGACGGGCAGCGGATGGACCTGGACCTGCTCGGCGGCCTGCTTCTCGACACGGCTCCCGTCGCGATTCAGCAGGTCGACAGCGTCGTCATCACGCCCGGACCGGTGCTGGCGGGAGGCGCCATGGCGTCCCGCGGGGAGGTGCGTCTCTACACGCGCACCGTCACGCAGGGCCCGCGCGCGGAGGGCTGGGCGCGCTTCGGGAGCGAGACCGGTGATCCCGGGCCGTACCAGTTCACGCCGCTGACTACTCCGAATGTCGACCGGATCGGGCTGGATCTAGCAGCGCTGGCCGGGTATGGCACGGGCGGGTGGAACGCGGAAGTCGCGGTTCGCTCTCTGGAGCAGAGCGTGACCGATCCCCGACTGATCCAGCGATTCAACACCAAGGAGCTCCAGGCCTACACCACGGTCTCAGGACCATCAGTGAAGCTCGGGGTAGAGGCGCTCGGCGGCCGGCATACGCTGCTCTGGGGGCAGAGCCGCCAGGACGGTTTCGTTTACCTCTTCGGCAGGGGTCGGATGGAGCGGCTGACCCTCGGTCACGCGCACCTCGGCGCCTCCGGCACCTTTTCCGGTCCTGGTCCGACGAGCGTGGTCTATCACGCGTCGCGGACCGGTCGTACCGTGCTGCCTGACTCGATAGGGTCAGTGCAAGCGCGTGGGACTCTGAGGCACGAGCGGAGATTTAGCAACGGCTCGGTCGAGGTGTTACGCCCGATCGGCAGCTGGACTGCCAGCGTAGCCCTGGACGTGAACGAGCGAGCGGTGCGGCCCGTGTCTTCGGGGGGCTGGCGAGGACGGGCCCATGTAGCGTTGCAGGGTGAAGCGTCGCGTGCGACGGAAAGCAGCCGGGGAAGCTTCGCCGTTTCGATGGTGCGGGGAGAAGGTGGCGCGACAGCGGGCCGACTCACCTCAGTGGCGGAATGGAGGCCACAGGCGGCTCAGACGTTCGCGGGACGAGTGTCCGTCTGGCAGCAGCTGCCGGAAGAGAGCTCCGCCTGGATCGATCGCTGGGTCCGCGGCGATACGCTCTCACCCTCTCTCCCCAGGCGCAGCTTCGCGCGTGGTGAGCTGGGCTTCCGGCGGGCGCTCACGCCGGGGACTGCGGTGGAAGTGGCGGGAACCTACGGCTACATGCGAAGTGGCCCGTCGGACAGCGCCCGGACCGCTGCCGGCGACCTTCGCGGCGGGCGCTTGGGTTTCCGGGCCGCTGCGCATGCTGATCCTTCGCCGCGGCTGCACGTGCGCGTCAGCTACGAGTCTGTCGCCCCGTTCCACGCCTCCGAAGATATGCATGACGCGATGCGTTCGCTCCCGCATCAGCGCCTCGATGGATCCGTCCTGTACGCTCCGGTCGAAAACCTTCGCCTATCGCTCCTGGTTCTGCTCCAGGGTGCGTCCACGGGGTCGCCGCTGGGGAACCCGGCTGTCCCGGATTCTGACGCCACCCCCGCGATGCGGCGCGTCGACTTGTCCATGGAGAAATGGTTCTGGCGCCGCCATGTCCGCGCGCAGCTGATCGGGGCGAACATCTTCAACAGCCCGGAACGGTACCATCGGTTCGGTGCCCAATTCGATAGACGCATGATCCTCGGGGCAGCCGTGACCCTGCCGTGAGCGAGGCCACCTCCTCGGCCTGAGGCTGAGAAGGGGAGCAGTCGACGCTTGACGCAGGCGTTGCCGCGCTGCCCTGGCACGGCAGCCTTTGCTACCCCTCGCCGATACCGTACCTTCTGGATGGACCGACCGCGTGGTCATGCTGGCCCAGCCCGGCGCTCCGTCGACAGATAGCCCGCCGAACCAACCGCCGCCACCGAAGTCCCCCAACGCGCGAGGCCGCAATGGCGCTTCTGCTCCGAGCCCTGCTGGGGCTCGCAACGGTTCTTTGGCTGCTGGCCGCCCCGGCGAACGCTTCGGCGCAGCGGGCGCAGGACGTTCCGCTGACCGAGGTCCAGAGACGAGTCCAGGCCGCGTCTCCCGCGCACCCGCGCCTGCTGCTGACTCCGGCGAAGCTGGACGATCTGAAACAGCGGGTGCGGGTGGAGCCAGAGGCTCGAGAGCTCTTGGAAGCGCTGCGGCAGCAAGCGGAGGGGATGCTGGCCGTACCCCCGGTCGAACACATCGTGACGGGGCGCCGGCTGCTCACGGAGTCTCAGAAGGCGCTGCGGCGCGTCCTGACGCTCGCCCTGGTATACCGGCTCGACGGCGATCGCCGCTTTCTCGAGCGGGCGCGACGCGAGATGCTCGCGGCGGCGGCGTTCCCGGGTTGGAATCCGAGCCACTTCCTCGACACGGCGGAGATGTCGCTCGCGCTGGCGCTCGGGTACGACTGGCTGTTCGACGACCTCAGCGGCGCCGATCGCGCGATGATCCGGCAGGCGCTGCTCCAGAAGGGCATCCAGGCTTCGTTCGAGAACGATTTCTGGGTGCGGATCAACAGCAACTGGGGGCAGGTCTGCCATGCAGGGATCACGGCGGCCGCGCTGGCCCTGCTGGAGACGCATCCCGACGTAGCCGCGCGGGTGGCGCACCGGGCGGTGAACAACGTCACCTACTCCATGCGTCCGTCGTTCAGTCCGAACGGTACATACCCGGAGGGTCCAGCTTACTGGGAGTACGGGACCAGCTTCAACGTCATCCTCATCGATGAGCTGGAGACCGCGCTGGGAACGGACTTCGGCCTCTCCGAGATGCCGGGATTCAGCGAGACGGCGTCCTACATCAATCACGCGACGGGCCCCACGGGTCTATTCTTCCACTACGCCGACGGCTCCCCGACGCGGCGCCCGCTCCCCGCGCTGCAGTGGTTCGCTGGACGCTACGATCGCCCGGACTGGCTGCGTTTCGAGGAGCCCATCCTGAAGAGCTATCTCGCAACGTCGCGCAGGGTGGGGGTGGCGGGAGGTGAGGCTCGGCTCCTGCCGCTGGCGCTGGTGTGGAGTCCGAAGCGGTCGAGGCAGGGCGAAACCCGCATGGGACTGCACTGGCTGGGGAAGGGCGAGGTTCCCGCCGCGATGCACCGTACCTCCTGGACGGATCCGAATGCCATCTTCGTCGGCATCAAGGCGGGAAGCCCCACAGCGAGCCACGGACAGATGGATACCGGCTCCTTCGTCCTGGACGCCGACGGCGTTCGCTGGGCGGTCGACCTCGGCGCCGAGGACTACCACCGCATCGAGTCGCGGGGGATGAACCTCTGGACCGGCGACGAGCTACAGACCGCCGACCGCTGGAGGGTGTTCCGCAACAACAACCGCTCCCACAGCACGCTGGTCATCGGGGGCCAGCTCCAGAGGGCCGTCGGCAAGGGCGTCATTATCAAGCACTCCCAGGACGATCCCTTCCCGCACACCGTCGTCGACCTGACGTCGACGTACACGCCCGCCGCGACCCGGGTCGTGCGCGGGATCGGCCTGCTGGATGGGTCGGAGGTACTGGTCCAGGACCGGATTGAGGGCGTGCAGGGCCAGCCAGTTCGCTGGGGGATGGTGACACGAGCGGCGGTGGAGCTCCGCGGAGCGCTCGAGGCCGTGCTGCGGCAGGATGGGAAACAGCTGACCCTGCGCGTCGTGCGCCCCGCGGGAGCGCGGCTCCAGCTCTTCGACATCGCGACCGCGCCCGCCGAGCACGATTCTCCGAATCCCGGAGTTCAGATGATCGGGTTCGAAGTCCAGCCCGCCGCCGGAGAAGCGCTCGATTTCGTGGTCGTGCTCACGCCCGGCAGCGCCGCTCGCGCGGCCGCGGACGCGCTGCGCGTTCAGCCGCTCAGTGAGTGGTAGCGGGACCCGCTGACCGCAGGACGCCTGGGGGAGTCCTGAAGCCTCTTCTTCCCTTCCGAAACCGATGCGACACCTACTCGCGGCGATTCTGGCGGCCAGCCTGACCATGGCCTCTGCGATCCCGGCACAAAGACCGCTGGAAAGTAGCCATATCCGCGTCAACCATGTCGGCTATATCCCCGATGCGCCAAAGGTGGCGGTCGTCTGCTCGCTCCAGCCGACACGCCTCTCCACCTTTCATCATCACCGACGAACGCGGAGCGCGAGTGCTCGGGCCGCTCCGGGCGCGCCACGACCAGCCGTTCGGGCCCTCGACCACTCGACCGACGAGCCGATCATGGACGGGACGCCAACCTGATTTACCCCCTCGCCGCCAGGGGGAGCCGATAGCCCCCTGCCGATCTCCCGCTCGACAGCACGCTCGGCCGCCGAGCTCGCAGCATGCTCTTGTCCTTCACTCCACCACCGCCAGACTACATGCCACGGTTGCCCAGAATCTCCGCGCTGGCCTGTCTCTACGCCATGCTGCGCATCTCCGAGGCAGCCGGGCAGCAGGCCGTCTCCGATCTGGAGCCGCAGCCTTTTCTGGCGCACGTGGCGAGGGTGGAGGAGGCCCTGGAGTTCATCGGCAGCGGACTCCAGCCGGAAGACCGCCGCCGGCTCGCCGCGCTGCGGGAACGGGCCCCCTCGACCGCGGTCGTCACCGAGATACAGCGCATCCTCGACCCTTACGTGCTCGCCTTCGTGGAGATAAACCCGGAGGCACGCGTCCGGGCAACGCGCGGACCGGCGGAGGCGGAGCTCGTGCAGAATGGATGGAAGAACGTGCTGGTGAAGATCCAGAACCGCGGCGCAGTCCGCGCCACCTTCGAGGTCACCAGCCCGAACGCCGCGCCGCTTCTCCACCCCTGGCACTGGACCGATCCCAACCATCGCGCACTGCCCGGGAACCGGCTGACTCCGGGCGACGTCGCGAGGCGCTTCGCCGAGGTGGCGGTTTATCGCCACCCTCCCATGCTTCCGAACCTCTCCGGAGAGCCGGTGGAATACTCCATCGTGCAGCTCTATAGCAAGGACGCCGGCTCCCGCGAGATTCGGCTGGAATTCGCGGTGGGGCAGGGAACCCGTGATCTCGCTTATCGAGGCGTACTCGACGTCCTCTTCCAGAGCCGGCGCGCCGTGCCGGTGAGCCTGAGGGTGAAAGACGACGACGGTTCTCCCACCACGGCCTCGTTCATCATCAGTGACGGCGTGCAGAGAGTCCCGATCCGCTATACGGGGCCGGACAGGAACCTCCCGGTCGACCCCCGGATTCGCCTCGCGCAGGCGGACATGACGGGCGGGGTGGATGAGACCGATGGCAGACCGAAGCGCCTCGTCGGCCTCTATCCGCTTCCTTCCCGGCGCCTCGCGATGACCGACGAGTACCCCGACTTCTACTTTCAGCCGCAGATCTACCGCGGCGACGGCGAGCACGTCCTGCTTGCGCCCGGAACGTACGAGGTCGAATACACCCGCGGGCCGGAGTACCTGACGCAAACCCGGCGTATCACGGTTCCCCACGGAGCCGAGACTCACGAGGAGGTGTTCCAGCTGAGGCGCTGGACCGACCTCTCCGCCCTCGGCTGGTACAGCGCCGATCATCACGTTCATGCCGCGGGGTGCAGCCACTACGAGAGCCCCGAGGAGGGCGTCCGCCCGGAGCACATGTGGCGGCAGATCGTCGGCGAAGACCTCGATCTCGCCTCGGTGCTCACCTGGGGTCCCGGCTGGTACCACCAGAAACAGTTCTTCACCGGCCGCACGCACCCGCTCTCCACGTCGAGTACCGTGATGCGGTACGACGTGGAGGTTTCGGGCTTCCCCTCTTCCCACGCCGGCCACCTGGTCCTGCTTGGACTGCAGGAGGACGACTACCCCGGCACCAGCCAGATCGAGGAGTGGCCGAGCTGGACGATACCTGTGCTGGAGTGGGCGAAGAAGCAGGGCGCAGTGACCGGCTACGCCCATTCCGGGTGGGGGCTGGAGCCGACCTCGCCGACTTCCGCGCTCCCGAACTACGTGCTGCCGAAGATGGATGGGATCGGGGCCAACGAGTTCGTGGTCGCGGTCACCAGGAACCTGGTCGACTTCTACTCGGCGGGAGACACGCCGCCGCTGTGGGAGCTGAACATGTGGTACCACACGCTGAACGCGGGATTCCGGACCCGGCTGATGGGGGAGACCGACTTCCCCTGCATCTTCGACGAGCGAATCGGGCTCAGCCGTACCTACGCCAGGGTGGACGGCGGCCTGAGCTTCGAGGCGTTCCTCGCGCAGAGCATCGCGGGCCGGAGCTACGTCTCCGACGGGAGATCCCACGCGATCGACTTTCGAGCCAACGGCGTGGAGCTTGGAACGGGAAACGGCGAGCTCCGGCTGAGCGGGGCGGCCGAGGTGACCTTCACGGCGCGGGTCAGCGCGCTGCTCCCCCCGGAGCAGGACTCAGTCGCGGCCGCGGGCCGCGACGCTGGCGAGCGTCCCTACTGGGCGCTCGTCCGCTCCAGGATCGGCCGCACCCGCAGAGTGCCGGTGGAGCTGGTGATCAACGGCCATCCCGTCGCACGCCGCGAGATCGAGGCGGACGGGTCCTGGCAGGACGTCACCTTCACCCATCGGGTGGACCGCTCCAGCTGGGCCGCGCTCCGCGTTCATCCCAGCTCTCACACCAACCCGATCTTCATCCTGGTCGACCGCCAGCCCGTCCGCGCCTCGCGTCGCAGCGCTGAGTGGCTGCGCAGCTCCGTCGACCAGGCCTGGCAGATGAAAGCACCCCGCATCCGCGACGCGGAACGACCGGCTGCCGCAGCCGCATACGAGCAGGCCCGCCAGGTGTACGACCGCATCATCGCGGAATCGCCGGTAGAATGAGATCTGGTCAGCCGATCGCAACCGCATGTTGCTCCTCCCCCCGGAGCTCGAGCAGCTGTCCGCAGGGGACCGCGGGGCTGTTTAGGTGGAGGCCCAGCTCCGCGCAGCACCTTCGCCCGGAGCGTTCCGGAGCATCCGACCACTGCGACGGGTCCCGAACAGCTCTCGATCGCAGCGGCCATCGGCTTTCGACCTTCGCTCAGGTGGCCGCGTATCAACCGAAACCGCCACACTGCGCCAGAGAGCCTTAGCATGCGCTCTCCCTCCCGGGCCTTGTGCAGCCACTCCAGCGCGGCGCGAAGGTTGTCGTGCTCCTCCTCCAGCCTGCTCAGCCAGGCGGCCTGGTGATCCGATACTCGCTGCCGCCGCCTCCGGCGCGTGAATACCCAGTTCAGGGTATTTCACCTCCGGTCCTACGCTTCTGTGTCCGCAGACAGAACGCTATCGCGCGTCGGGTATCCCGCGCTTATCCTACCCCGCTTCCCCAACTCTCCGCGAAAGAGCAAGGAGCCACATCTGCGGGTAACGCGGGCGTATCTTGGAATGCGAACCGAAATCCGTCCCGCTGAAGGCCTGGAACCGCGAAAAAACGCGAAAGGGGGGATCGGGGCAGGAGGATGACGCGGCGCACACGACGCGCACCTGCGCAGCGATGCTGGCGCTCACCTCAGCAGGTTCTTCGCGATCGTCTGCAGCTGCATGTTGCTCGTCCCCTCGTAGATGGTGCCGATCTTGGAGTCGCGGTAGAACTTCTCGACCGGGTACTCGGTGGTGAAGCCGTACCCGCCGTGAAGGTCGATGCACTGCGAGGTGATGCGCTGGGCGGCCTCGGAGGAGAATAGCTTCGCCATGGCGGCCTCCTGCAGGAAGGGGCGTCCAGCGTCCTTGAGACGGGCGGCGTTGTAGACCATCAGGCGCGCCGCTTCCAGCTCAGTGGCCATCCGCGCGAGCTGGAACTGAACGCCCTGGAACTCGGCGATCGGGTGCCCGAACTGCTCCCGCTCCTTCACGTACGCTACGGTGGAGTCCAGCGCGCCCCGCGCCAGCCCCACCATCTGCGCGCCGATCCCGATCCGCCCCTCGTTCAGTGTCTCGATCGCGGTCTTGTACCCCTTACCGACCTCGCCGAGAACGTTCTCCGCAGGAACGAATACGTCTTCGAGGATCAGCTCCGTCGTCGAAGACGCGCGAATGCCGAGCTTGTCCTCCTTCTTTCCGACCGAGAAGCCGTCGAGCTCGCGCTCCACCACGAAGGCGGTGATCCCCTTGTAGCCCGCCTCCGGGTTCACGGTGGCGAAGACCACGAACACCCCCGCCTCGGCCCCGCTGGTGATCCAGAGCTTCCGGCCCGTCAATCGGTAGCCGCCGTCCGCCTCGATCGCGCGGGTCGAGAGCGCGAAGGCGTCCGAGCCGGAGCCCGCCTCGGAGAGCGCGTAGGCGCCGACCCACTCGCTCGCCAGCCGCGGAAGGTACTTCGCCTTCAGCTCTTCGGATCCCCAGCGCAGCAACGCATTGTTCACGAGCGTGTTCTGCACGTCCACCAGCACACCTACGCTGGCGTCCACTGCGGACAGCTCCTCCACCACCAGCACTGCCGTGAAGAACGAGCTTCCCGTCCCGCCATTCTCCTCGGGGATCTCGATCCCCATCAATCCCATCTCGAAGAGCTCGGCGATCAGGGTAGGGTCCATCTTCTGCTCGCGATCCATGGCGTGGACTCGCGGCACGATCGCGCTGCGTGCGAAGTCGCGCACCGCGTCGCGGAACATCGTCTCTTCTTCGCTGAGAACGGTGAGCGGCGCGCCGCCCGCCGGGAGTTCGACCGTGGCCATCGATACGCCTCCGTCCGTGGGGTGTGAGAGCCAACATGCGTCGAGATCGGGGAGGGACACCAGGGGAGGGCCGGCGCGAAACCCGGGGTCGTTCTCTTGCGTACGAAGGAAGAGGCAAGCCTCTCTCCCCACACCTCACGGCTCATGCTCCTTCTCCGCTTCCTCTTCCGCTCCGTCCTGGTCTGGCTGCTGACGGCGCTGTTCGGGCGCTTCCTTCCGATCCTGCGCCGGCTCCTGCGATTGATCGGCTGGTAAGCAGCGTGGTTCCGCTCACCTCCCCGCAACGGCCACCGTCCATTCCTGCCGATCGCGCGTCAGCGCGATCTCGCTCTGTCGATAGCTGACCGGGCTCATCCCCTGACCCGTTCGCCACCAGACGTTCGCGGTGGCCCGCGCCCGCCCGGCCCTCATGTCGAATTCCAGTCCCTCGAAGCTGACCAGGGAGCGCACGGCTACCAGCCGGCAGCTCTCCTGACCGCCCGTGCAGATCAGCGTGAACTCGCGCGCGTTCAGCGAGAAGTCGTTCTGCGCCGCAGCCGCCCGTACGCTCTCCGCGCAGCGCCAGCCGACCAGACGCGCGGTGCAGAACGGCTCCGGATCGACCGCCGCACGGCCCCTTGGCAGCTCACCGCGGAGGTGCTCGAGGAGCGCGACCGCCACGGCGGCTGTATCGCCCGGCGTCTGCGCATGCGCCGGGGGCACCTCCGCCGACAGCGCCGCGAGCGCCGCTGCCACGCAGGCGCTCCACCGTATGCCGCGGAAGTCCAACCCCTCCTTCAATCGCACCCTCAATCGGGTCCTCTTCTGATGTCGGTTCACGCGACTCACCGGTGTCCCTATCTCATGATCCTCTCAGGCATACGAAAAAGCCGCGCCACCTTAGAACACCCGATACCATCCACGCTCCGATGCGAAGCGAGCACCCGAGCAACTTCGCCCGGCCATGCATGCAGCGCTGCGCGCGGTAACGCAGCAGTGGATATCGCTGGACGAGAAAATCGCTCCGGGATCGAGCGGGACGGAGGCTCAGCGGCGCGAGCACATCACCCGGTCCAGCGCGGCCACGTACTGCGCCGCCACGGAAGGCCAGGCGAACCGGTCCGCCGTGAAGCGGGTGGCGCGGTCGGATGCGGCGCGCAGCGCGGCGGGGTCGTCCCGGAAGCGGAGGATCGCGCCCACGAAGGCGGCGGCGTCGCGGGTGGGCAGCAGCGTGCCGTTCTCCCCCTCGCTGACGACGTCCAGGATGCCCTCCAGCTCGGCAGCGATGATGGGCAGTCCGGAGAGCCCTGCCTCCAGCATAACCACGCCGAACCCCTCGATGTCGCCGGGGACCGGAATGTTGGGCATGACGAAGAGGTCGGCCCCGCGGTACAGGGTGGCCAGCATCTCCTCCGAGACGCGGCCGAGGAGGCGGAGCCGGTCCGCCGATCCGGCGAGGGCGGCCGCTTCGCGGATCGCGCCGGTCATGGGCCCGCCTCCCCCCAGCAGATACACGACGTCGGAAGGGAGCCGCGGCAGCACCTCGCCAGCGAACCAGTGGAAGCCCTTCCTCTCCTGGTGCCGGCCGACGCTGCAGAGGAGCAGGGCGTTCTCCGGGATCTCTCGATGACCTGCGTCCCGCAGCGCGGCGAGCAGGGCGGCGCGCGTTGAGGTGCGGTCCGTCACCGGTGAGAACCGGGAGATCTCGATCCCGACCGGAACGATGGCCATTCGCTCCGGATGCAGACCGCGGGAAAGGCACTCCTCGCCGGTCGCGCGGCTGATCGGCAGGACCAGGTCGAGTGCGTTCAGCACATGGGGAACGAGGCGCTGGTACGCAGCCCCGGGAAGGGTGACGTCGCGCCCGACCGGCGTGGCGGCGAGCACCGCCGGGGTCCCGCGCAGCAGGCGTCGCAGCGGCAACGCCGTGGCCGCGGTCACCATAGAAGAGAAGAGTACCACGTCAATGCGCTTGCGCCGGACGATGCGTGGGATCTCCGTCAGCAGCCGGGCCAGGAAGGGAGCGGTGCGCAGGCCGGTCCAGCGGGAGGAGCTTTCCAGCACCAGCGAGAAGAGCGTGACATCAGGATGCGCGGCCAGCGCATGGCGCATCTCGGAAGCCATGCGCTGCATGCCGCCGACGTTCGATGTCGGCTGACCAGGGAGCGGTAGCGTGTGAGAGACGAAGAGAGTCCGCATCCTAGCCGACGAGGGTCGCTTCCGCGGCGGTAGCGGGCATCAGCGAGCCCTCCGCTCCCACTGCCTCCACCTCGATGGCGTTGTCGTAGAAGACCGCGCCCTCCCCCATGTCGGTCACACCCTGAGAGGTCGTGTCGTTGACGGTGCGCCCCTGCTGTGAAAGCCGGGGCCAGCGCACCCCGTAAGACACGGCGACGCCCGGCCGCACGTCCTCGGTTACGATCGCCCGCGCGAAGAAGTCGCCGCGCGTGTTCCAGATGCGCACCGGGTCTCCGGTGCTTATGCCACGCTCCGCCGCCTCGCTCGGGTGGAGGAGAAGCTTGGTCTCACCCGCGCCGCTGCGCAGCGACGGGATGTTCACGAACGTGGAGTTGAGGAACTGGTGCTCTGGCGGCGAGAGCAGCAGCAGCGGGAACGCCGGCTCCCGTCCGGAAGTGCGTTCGCGCGCCTCGGTAGGGGGGGTGAAGGTCGGGAGCGGGTCGAGGCCGAGCTCCGCCAGCGCCGGCGCTTCGATCTGGATCTTCCCCGACGGAGTGCGCAGCGCGGTTGGCCGGGCGAGCGGCGCGAAGGGCCGGGGGACCTCGAGGCGCAGGTAACCGTGCTCCAGGAGCCGCTCGAAGGTGATCCCGTCGAGGTACGGGTGATCGGTCTCGAGCGCCTGACGGATCAGGGTGATGTCGTCGTCGCGCAGCTCCGGGTCCGAGAGCCCCATGCGCGCTGCCAGCCGCCGGAAGATCTCCGAGTTGGGACGGCTCTCGCCCATCGGCTCGATGGAAGGCCGGTTCAGCGTGACGTACAGGTGCCCGTACGCGGTGTGGAGGTCCCAGTGCTCCAGCTGCGTCGTGGCGGGCAGCACCCAGTCGGCGTAGTCGGCCGTGTCGGTCTGGAAGTGCTCGAGCACCACGGTGAAGAGATCCTCCCTGCTCAGCCCCTCGCGCACCTTGCTCAGATCCGGAGCGACGGCGGCGGGGTTGGAGTTGTACACGATCAGCGCGCTCACAGGCGGGCCGCCGACGCCTGCATCGGGCAGGTTAAGCGCGTCGCCGAGTCGGATCATGTTGATCGTCCGGGTCCCGGCGGGAATCCAGTCCGGCCTCTCCAGCGCCCGGCGGTTCACGTGGAAGGCGCCTGAAGTCGACAGCGTCGCGCCGCCGCCGACCTCGCGCCAGGCGCCGGTCAGGGCGGGGAGCAGCGCCACCACCCGCACGGCCATACCGCCGCCGGCGTGCCGCTGCATCCCGTAGTTGAGGCGGATGAAGGTCGGCCGCGTGTTCGCGTACTCGCGGGCGATACGCTCTATGGTGTCGGCGGGGATGCCGACGACCTCCCCGGTGCGCTCGGGAGTCCACTCCTCCACGCGAGCCGGAAGCTTCTCCCACCCGACGGAATAGCTCTCCAGATAATCCCGGTCCTCCAACCCGTCTCGCAGGATGACGTGCATCATGCCGAGCGCCAGGGCGGCATCCGTCCCGGGATGGATCGGGAGCCATTCATCGCACTGCGCCGCCGTACGCGTCCGGATCGGATCGATGGCCACCAGCCGAGCGCCCTTCTCGCGCGCTCTGCGCAGCGCCGGCCACAGGTGAGGGTTCGAGGTGAGCGTGTTCGTCCCCCATAGCAGCACCAGCTTCGCGTTCTCCGCTTCCTCGGGAGTAGGCCCGACCCGCTCGCCATAGGTGTGGCGCCACGCCTCGGTCCCCGCCGACGCGCAGATGGTGCGCGCCAGCAGGCTCGCGCCCAGCCGGTGGAAGAAGCGCCGGTCCATCGAGCTGCTCTGCACGAGCCCCATGGTGCCGGCGTAGGAGTAAGGAAGGATCGCCTCCGGACCGCGCTCGCGGATCACGCCCTGCAGGCGCGAGGCGATATCCGTCAGGGCTTCATCCCAGCTAGCTCGCTCGAACCTCCCCTCTCCCTTCGCGCCGACGCGCCTCAGAGGCGTCGTGAGCCGATCGGCATGGTAGGTCCGCTCCAGGTATCGGTTGACCTTGGTGCAGAGGAACCCGCGGGTCACCGGGTGGTCCGGGTCACCGCGCACGTCCACGGCGCGCCCCTCCTCTAGCGGAACCGGGCCGTTTGGTACAGGATGGGAGCAGAACGACGGTCAAGATCGACGGGGGTACCGGGAGCCGCACCCCAACGCCGACCTTCTGCGTAAGGCAACGACGCGTTAAGCAAGGGTGACCTAGACACGATCAGAAACGAAGGTTCTCCCCCGACATCGTTTTCCACGTCGCCGGCCGGAACCCACTG
>JAHWJV010000099.1 GCA_019348265.1 Gemmatimonadota bacterium | reverse complement strand
GAAGCCCGTCAGGGGCGACCTCGTGTTGTCGACCACCACCTCTCGATCGCCGCACTCAGTTCCCCGACGAGATCCGGCCGCTGCGCGGCCTGGTTGTTCAACTCCTCCGGATCCGCTCGGACGTTGTACAGCTCGGGCTCGAAGCGTTTCCAACCGGGCATGGTGCCGGACATCGTCAGAGGCACTCCACGGTTTGGCGCATGGGGCAGCATCAGCTTCCAGCCATCCTTCCGAACCACGACCCGATCCAGCAGATTTGCGGCGGGCTCGTGAATGTCGACCGCCGTATGGGCGTACAGGGCGCCGAACAGCATTTCGCGTCGGCCGAGGGCTCGGCGGTCGCGCAGATCGAGCCCGGGCAGAGCGAAGGAGGACTCGATCGCTGCCGCCCGCAGCACGGTGGGTGCGAGATCCAGGGTACTCACCAGCGTCTCCTCATCCCTTCCGGGGCGGACGTGGCCGGGCCATCGAATGATGAGCGGCGTCCGCGCACCCGCGTCGTACGCGGAGAGCTTCGAGCGCGTATCGAATTGCCCCTGGCCTGCGAGCGGCTGAATCCAACCGTTGTCGGCCAGGTAGAGCACGATCGTGTTCTCTAGAAGCCGCTGTCGATCCAGGTGGTCCAGGAGCTGTCCCACAGTCTCGTCGAACCACTCGACCATCGCATAGTATCTCGCGACCTCCATGGGGCGCTCGGCTGCCTGATACTTCGCCAACAGCCTGGCCGGGGGGTTGTGTGGCTCGTGCGGAAGCAGTGGCGCGTACCAGAGAAAGAAGGGACGACCTCCCGCGGAGTCGATGAAGTCATAGATCGGCTGCATCCCCTCGCGCCCGATCTTGAGACCTTCGTCGCCGTGCCGACCCCCGCGGGTGACGTCGCCGTGCGTCATCGCCTCGGTAAAGCCATGATCCCTTGGATTTCCTTCCCACCACTTCCCCGTCTGAAGGCTGACGTAATCCCGCTTTCCGAGTAGCTCGGCTAAGGTTTCGCTGCGCTTGAACAGATCGACCATCCGGCCGCGCGCGACCGGGTCCCGCATGGTCTGCTCCCCTCCTGGCGGATCGTTGCCAGTGATGCCGTGCTGATGGGGATAGAGCCCGGTGATGATCGTCGCCAGGCTCGGACGGCACAGCGCGGTGGGATTATACGCACGGGTGTACACCATCCCCTCCGACGCCAGCCGATCGAGGCTTGGCGTCTGGATCGCCGGATGACCCATGAATCCGTAGTCTCCCCACCCATGATCGTCGGATATGATCATGACCACGTTCGGGGGGATGTTAGCCGCCTCGTGCTCGGGGTCGACTCCGCCCGCGCTGGCGCACCCCGCCAAAACGATCAAGAAGCTGTACAACCATCTGGTCCCGTTCATCGACTTTCCCTCGGTCTCTCGTCGAACGTCAGCGGCCGCGCAGGCTGCATCCGGGCTACAGGGTAGGGTGTCCCTGCAGATACCCGAGCGAGCTGAGGAACCGATCCGCCTCCCGAACGGTGCGGAAGTAGTACTCGTTTTCGCCGTTCCCGTAGTTGAAGAAGCCGTGCTTCTGTCCCTCGTAGAGGCGCACCTCGACGCGGGCGCCGGCGCCGCGCATCCGCTCCTCGAAGCGACGGATGGTCTGCACGGGGACGGCGTTGTCCTCCGTTCCGAGAAAGACAATGGTGGGGGGAGCGGAGGGAGCGACGTTGTGCAATGGTGAGAACTCCGGGTACCGCTCGCCGATTCGCTCGTATCCGTACCCGCCCGGCCCGTTGTCGATGACCGGGTTGAAGAGGACCAGGGCGTCGGGCCGGCTACTGACGCTAAGATCCTCTCCTGCCTCGTCGATACCCGGGAGCAGGGCCGCGGCCGCTGCCAGGTGACCTCCCGCGGACCCTCCTCCCGCGGCGATGCGTTGCGGGTCGACGCCTAACTCCGCCGCGTGCGTACGCACCCAGCGCATCGCGGATCGTGCGTCGCGAACGCTCTCGAAGGGAGAGGTGCCGTGGGTGTTGCTTGTCCGATATTCGGCCGCGATCGCGACCAGGCCGCGCGAGGCGAAGTAGCGCGCCTGTGGATAGAATTGGCCGGGTTCACCACCGTACCACCCGCCGCCGAAGAAGAGCACCAGCGCGGGCTGCGGATTCCCGTTCTGATGCCCGGGTGGGAAGAAAAGGTGGAGGCGCAGCTCGGTATCCCCGAACCGCTTGAAAGCGACGAGCGTGTCCGGCCCGGATCTCTGGCGGGGGAGGTCCAGCGGGAGCAGCCCCGCCCGCGGCAGCGCTTCTCCGGTCTCGCGGTCGAATCCGTCGGGTGTGCGCGTGGCGGGCGGGAGGTCGTTCGTGTCGCGTTGCCATGCATCCAGCACGCCTCTCAGTTTGGAGAGAGTCTCGGCGTAACGCGGATCACCGGCCAGGTCTCGCAGCTCGTGCGGGTCCTCCCAGAGGTCGTAAAGCTCCTCGGCCGGCCGCGGTGTGACGAACACCGTGCGCTGCTCGGGCGTCAGCGTCCCAGCGTCCCGCAAGCGGCGCATCGTCTGGAAGGTGGGGCTCCGGATCGCATCGGCGGGAGGACTGTTGGAGATGTCGCGGTAGTCGTTGCGGATGTACTTGTACCGCTCCGAGCGCGTGGCCCGGACACGGTCGTCGAAGTCGTGCCAGTTCTTCTCCGCAAATATGTAGTCGCGCGCCCTTCGTCCGGGCTCTCTCGTGAGTAGCGAGGCGAAGCTGCTCCCCTGAAAGGTGGAGGGGCGCTGCACGCCGGCCAACTCCAGGAGAGTGGGGGCGAGGTCGACCGTGCTCACCAGCTCACTCGAGATGCTCCCTGGCTGCACACGACCGGGCCAGCGGAGAATGAATGGCGTGCGAATCCCGCTGTCGTACACGGACGTCTTCGCGCGCGGAAAGGGCCTTCCGTTGTCGCTGATGAAGAGCACGAAGGTATTGTCCGCCACCCCCTGACGCTCGAGCTCTCCGAGTACTTGGCCGACATAGCTGTCGAGGCGAGCGACCTCATCGTAATAGAGGGCCAGGTCCGCCCGCACCTCCGGCGTGTCAGGGAGGTATGGCGGGACGACGACGTCTTCGGGACGGTGCGGCTGCGAGGTAGCGCCCGGGCGGTAGGGACGGTGCGGGTCGATCGAGGCGAGCCAGAGGAAGAACGGTTTGTCCTTCGGCCTCTCGCGCATCGTCTCGATCCACTCCTCCGCACCGTTGATGTCTCCGGCAGCGGGTGGTGGGGCGTCCGCCCCGGGGCGCCGCCGCCCGGCCTCCTTCACCACGTCGAATCGATCACGAACCGCACTTCCGAGGTGCCACTTCCCCGCGGCTGCGGTCCAGTAGCCGGCATTGCGGAGCAGCTCCACGAAGGTGATCTGCTCCGCCGGGAGCGGCTGGTGTAGCCGCGCCGCTCCAGTACTGTGAGGATAACGTCCGGTGATGATGCTGGCGCGGCTCGGACTACAGGAGCTGGTCGTGACGAACGCCTGGTCGAAACGCATCCCTTCCCGGGCCAGCCGCTCGAGGTGCGGAGTGCGGACGGTTGGATGCCCGTACGCCGCGGTATCGTCCCACCCCATATCATCCGCGATGATCAGCACGAAGTTCGGTTGCTGTGCGTTCTGCCGCGCCGGAGAGGATACGGTCTGCGCCTCAGCGGTCCCTCCACCCGGCACGAGGAGCAGGAGCGCTAGGAGGACTGCGGGGCCAGTGGTTCGACCGGAAAAGAGCTTCACTATCATTGGGGGGCGGTAGGTAGGATGACGGTGTGGATCTGCCGCAGGCTCAGCGGCATATTAGCGGGTGCGGCCGCGCGTCGGCTGTGGCCGAAAGCCGGGATTCGGCCGGGGCAGCTTCGCGCCCGCCTGGTGGAACCATGCATTCAGCAGCGCGTCCAACTGGGTCACGCGATAGGGCATTTCCGCGGCGAGATCGCGACGCTCCCCGAGATCCTCCGCGAGGTTGTAGAGCTCGTATCGAGGCCCTTCGTGCCACCTGATCAGCTTCCACTCACGGTAGCGAATGATGCTGTACGGAGGAATGTCGCCGCCGCGGTAATGCGGGAAGTGCCAGAAGAGCGACTCCCGCTCCAGTCGACCTTCCCCACCGGAGCGGAGGTGCTCGAGGAGCGAAATCCCGTCGATGATGTGCCCCGCGGGCAGCCCGACACCCGCGGCCTCTACCACCGTGGGGAAGAGGTCGATTCCTGCGACAGGCTCGTGGGAGACTCTCGCCGCGGGGACCGCGCCGGGCCAGCGAACGATCAGGGGAACGCGAATTCCGCCCTCGTACGGATACCCTTTTCCCGAACGGAGGGGGGAGTTGCTGGTCGGTCCTTCGAGCCCGCCGTTGTCGGAGGTGAAGATGACCAGCGTATGCTCGCGCAAGCCGGCTTCGTCAATCGCCGCGAGTACGCTTCCCACCGCCTGGTCCATGCTGTGGACCATAGCCGCGTACGTGGGGTTCGTCTGGCTGGTACGGGGCTTGGCGGCGTAGCGTGCCTTCAGATCCTCCTTCGCCTGCAACGGCGTGTGCACCGCGTAGTGCGCCAGGTGCAGGAAGAAAGGCCGGTCTCGGTGCGCGCGAATGAAGCCGACCGCCTCGTCCCCCTCGCGGTCGGTAAGGTACTCCCCCTCCCGCCTTGGCCTGAGCGTCTCCAGGTCGCCCTGACCGATCTTGAAGTAGGGATCGAAGTAGCTGGGCGGCTGGCCGTAGTCGCTCCCGCCGATGTTCACGTCGAATCCTTGCGTCTCCGGGAACCAGTCCGGCGGGCCGAGATGCCACTTCCCGATGTGCGCCGTCGCGTACCCCGCCGCCCGGAGGATCTCGGCGATCGTCACCTCGCCGTGCTCCATCCAGAGTGGGTTGCGGGGCGCGAGCAACGGCTGGTCAGACCCGCCAACATACACTGTGGGGTTCTGCCGGTCGGCCGGGATCTCGCCGCCCTGGAAGCGCGCGCGAATCCAATCCGTAACGCCGACGCGCGCCGGGTAGCGCCCGGTGAGGAGGGCCGCCCGCGAGGGTGAGCAGACGGCCGCGGCCGCGTACGCGTTGGTGAAGCGGACACCCTGCGCAGCCAGCCCATCGAGGTGCGGCGTTTCGTGATAGGTGCTCCCCTGGGCGGACAGATCGGCCCAGCCGAGGTCATCGACGTTGATGATCACGACGTTCGGTGGGCGTGCGCCTTGAGCCGCTGCCTCGCCCGTGGTGGCGAAGAAAGCGAGCGCGGCAGCCGCGCCCAACCCCATGAGAAGCCCGCGTGCTCGAACCGTCGATCGAGTTCCGGGGTCAAGGATGAGGGATCGGCAGCCCATCAGTACCCGGGGTTCTGCTGGAGGTTGGGGTTCTTGTCGATCTCGCTCTGCGGTAGCGGATACCACACGTGATGCGCCTGCGCGTTCTTGCCCCGCTTCTGCGCCAGCTCAATGTATTTGCCGTGACGAATCAGGTCCTGCCGGCGCAGCCCCTCGGTGAAGAACTCCCATCTCCGCTCCTCGAGGAGGTGGTCCCGGAGCGCTTGCCGGGTGGAGAGCGCCGCGAGCGTGACGGGCGGCACCCCAGCCTTGTTACGCACCTGGTTGATCAACCCGATCGACTCCTGGTTCGGCCCCTGCAGCTCGTTCAGCGCCTCCGCCCGCATCAGCAGCACGTCGGCGTAGCGGACGATCGGGATGTCGTTGCCGTTGCCGGACCCGGTAGCGGCGAGATCCTCCTGATATTTGAAGCTCCGCCAGTCGTCCTTGCCCAGCTTCACGACGCGGCCACGTACATCGGTGTACTCCGTCAGGATGACATCCTTGCGCTGATCCTCCGGACGGAAGGTGCTGGTGAACGCGGTCAGGAGCTTGTATTGCGCGGCAAAGTTGGTCTTGGGCGGTGCCTTGAAGCGGTAATTCGGGGGCGCCGCGTGCGCCAGGTAGTTATTACCCTTCAAATTGGTGACGAACGGACGCACGTAGATGAACTCGGAGTTGCGCTCGTTCTCGATCGCGAAGAGATCGCCGCGGCGTTGCCCCGCAAACAGGTCGTAGATCCCCAGATCCATGATCTCCCTGGTGACCTCCGCCGCCGGTTGCCACTTCTTATTGTTGAGGTGGAAGCGGGCCAAGAGACCCAGCGCCGCACCCCTGGTAGCGCGTGGGTACTGCGCGGCAACCTTGGGCAGCACCGCGGCCACCTCGCGCAGCTCGCTCTCGATGAACCTCTGCATCTCCGCTTCCGTTGCCCGCGCCGGCTGCGCCCGCGGGTCCACTTCGCTGCTGGTGATCAGTGGCGCCGGCCCGAAGAGGGTGTACAGCTCGATATAGCTCTCGGCACGAATGAAGCGCGCCTCCGCTACCAGTTGCCGCTTCCGGTCCTCGTTGAAATCGATCGCCGGGATCCGCTCGATGGCGAGGTTCGCGCGGGCGATGGTTTGATACTCCAGGTCCCAGTCGGAGTTGAAGTAGATGTGCGTCGCGTCCCAGGTGAAGTCCTCGAGTGGCTGCGCCAGGCGTTGGAGTCCGCCCGAGCGGACGATGAGGATGTCCGCGGGCAGCTCGCCGATCAGGTAGTGCCGCTCGACATAGATCTGCTCGAGACTGTAGGCGGCGTTCACGAGCGCGACCGCGTCCTGCTCCGTGCGAAAGAAATTGTTCGAGGCCAGCTGCGAGTACACCTCCTCCTCCAGCAGCGTGCCGTCGCACGCGGCGAGCAACAGCAGTCCTGGAATGGCGGCGGTCAGTGCACGGTTCATGTGGTCTCCTGGACAGTGGAAAGGCGAATGGCCCCGGCCATGGGACCGGGCGTACCGCTGTGCGCCCGGTCTTCCACCCCGATCACAGGCCGACGCGCATACCGGCGGTGACGGTCCGGGCGTTCGGGTAGGCGCTGTAGTCCACGACAAGGTTCGAGTCACCGAAGGAGCTCACCTCCGGATCGAAGCCCGAGTAGCCGGTCAGCGTCCACAGATTCTGCCCGGAGATAAACATCGCCGCCGACCTCAGCCCAAGCCGCGAGGTCGGCAGCTGATAACGCAGCTCCACGTTGCGCAGTCGCACATAGGAGGCGTCTTCCACCGCACGCGAGTTCACCACCCCCCCGTATGCCACCCGCACCGGGATCCCTGAGGGGGTCTTGTTGGTCGGATTCTGAGGCGTCCAGCGGTCCGTGTACGACTCGCGGAGTCGGTTGCGGCGGAAGGAGATGGGGTTCTCCGACTCGATCCGGTTCAGGTTGATGATCTCGTTGCCGAACGACCCCTGGATGAATGCGTCCAGCTCTAACGGCCCGTAGCTGAGGGTGTTCCCCAGGCCCACCGCCAGATCGGGGAAGGGGCTCCCCAGAACGGTACGATCGTCCGGCGTGATCTTGCCGTCGCCGTTCACATCCCGGTACTTCAGCTCGCCCGGCCGCGCCTCGGGTTGTGGGGACTGGGCGATGTTCTCCTCGCGCTGGAAGATTCCGTCCACGATGTAGCCGTAGTAGGAGTTCAGCGGCGTACCCTCACGGAGGATCGTGAACTCACGCGTGAAGCCCGCCTGCCCCTGCAGGATCATGGGGAGTCCAGCCAGGTCCGTGACCCGGTTGCGCACGCTCGAGGCATTGAACCTCGTCGTCCAGCCGAAGTCGCCCGTGAGGTTGTCCGTATTCAGCGCCAGCTCCCAGCCGTGGTTGCGCACCGCTCCCACGTTCTGCAGCATCACCCCGAAACCCGTCGTGGCGGGGATCGGCAGGTTCAGTAGCAGGTCCGACGTGTTCTTGATGAAATAGTCCGCCGAGCCGGTGACGCGGTTCTCCAGGAAGCCGAAGTCCATGCCGACGTCGAACTGCCGCGTCGTCTCCCACTTCAGCTCCGGATTCGGCACCTGCGTCGGGGAGATCCCTACATGCGGCGTCTCGTCGAAGTATGCTCGGCCCGTCACCCCTAGCAGCACCAGCGAGTTGTAGTTGCCGATCTCCTGGTTCCCGGTGATGCCGTAGCTGACCCGGAGCTTCAGGTCACTCACCAGATCCTGCGCCTGCATGAAATCCTCGTCCGACACCCGCCATCCCAGGGCCGCCGAGGGGAAGTAGCCGAACTTCCTCTCCGCTCCGAACCGGGAGGAGCCATCCGCCCGGAAGCTGACCGTGAGGAGGTACCTATCCAGCAGAGTGTAGTTCGCTCGCCCCAGATAGGAGAGGAGCTGGTTACGGTTGCGGTTGCTCCCGACGTCGAACGTTGCCCGGTCTCCGGCCGCGAGGTTGTCGCTGCGGAATGCGTCGGAGACGAAGGTCTCCGCATTGGCCAACAGATTCATCGCCGAAAAGGTCTGGTACGTGGAGCCGCCGAGCAGATCGATGCGATGGTCATCGCCCACCTCGCGGTTGTAGTTGAGCGTGAACTCCGCCAGCGCGCTCGTCCGCTCGTTCGACCCCACCTGCGCGAGGCCGCTCTGCTCCGCCCCACGGCGTGTGTTCGTGGTCATATAGAAGTCTCGCCGCGCCGCCTGCCGGTCCGTGCCCAGGTTGACCTTGGCCCTCAACCCCTCCAGCAGATCGTACTCCGCGAAGGCATTGCCGAAGGTGCGGTTGGTGCGTGCGAAGTCGTCCACCTCGCGAGCGAGCCCCAGTGGGTTCTCGACGTTGACCAGCGTGCTCTGTTCGTATCGGCCCTTCCCGTCCAGGATCGACATGGTGGGATCCTGATAAATGGCCGAGGTGATGATTCCCGCCGCCTCGTTGCTGACGGTGCCCAGCGGGACGTTGTCGTCGTTGATGAAGGAGGCGTTCAGGTTCAGCCCGATCTTCAGCCGATCCCCCACCGCGTTTTGCTCCACGTTCATCCGCGCCGTGTAGCGGGTCGTCCCCGAGCTGATCGTGACCCCCTCCTGGTCAAAGGCACTCAGCGAGGCGTAAAAGCGATGGCTGTCGCCACCCCCAGAAAGGGAGAGATGGTGGTTCGTCACCGGCGCGCTGCGGAAGATCTCTTCTTGCCAGTTGACGCCGCGGCCAACGGCAGCCATTTCCTCGGGTGTGAACTCGGGGGCCTCGCGCTGGTCGCGCCGCAAGTCGTTGAGCAGCGCCATGTACTCGACGGCGCCGAGCATCTCCAGCTGTCGGGTGGGCGCCTGGTAGCCCATATACCCCTCGTATTCGACGTTCAGCCCGCCCGCGCGACCACGCTTCGTGGTGATCAGAATTACGCCATTGGCGCCGCGGCTCCCGTAGATCGCGGTCGCGCTGGCGTCCTTGAGCACCTCGATGCTCTCGATATCGTCCGGGGAGAGCGCGTTCAGCGGGTTGCGCGGCCGGGTGTTGAACACGGGCGCGCCAGGGGTCGCGGCGACGTTGGAGATGGGCAGCCCGTCGATGACGTATAACGGCTCGTTGTCCGCGTTGATGGAGCCCGACCCGCGGATGCGCACGGAGACGCCGCCGCCCGGCTCCGCGCTGGCCTGCGTGATCTGCACGCCCGGGACGTGGCCCTGGAGCACCTGGGCCACCGAAGCAGTCACCCCCGTCTTGATCTGGTCCACATCGACGGAGGCCACTGCGCCGGTCACGTCCCGCCGCCGAGCCGTTCCGTAGCCCACGGCCACTATGCCCTCGAGCTCCACCGCCTGCGCGACCAGCGTGAAGTTGCTCGTAACGGCCTGCCCGGCCGCGACGGTGACCGTCCGCTCCGCGGCGCCATACCCCACCCGGCTGGCCCGCAGGGTGTGGGTACCCGAAGGCACGCCCGCGATGGTGTAGTTGCCGTTGACGTTGGTAAGCGCGGCGAAGGTCGTCCCGGGGACGACC
>JAHWJV010000098.1 GCA_019348265.1 Gemmatimonadota bacterium | reverse complement strand
AGAACGCGTCCCAGGGGGGTTCTGCGGAGGCTCCCCCCACGGCGGGGGTGGGAGGATCGGCGGGTATGCAGCAGGACGAGGCTCCGGATCCGCTGGACGCGCACATGGAGATGATGCGAGGCGCGAGCGGGCAGGAGCTCGAGCGGATGCTGCCGGAGCACCGGCAGCTGGTCGCCAACACGATCGCGCAGTACAACCGTGAAATGCGCGATATGAACATGAGCGCGGACGCGGATTGGAACGCCGCGCTCGACGCTGTTCGTCAGGATCTGGTCCGTCTCCCGGAACTGACACCTGAGGAGCTGAAGAGCTTCATACCAGAACATGAGGTGCGGATCAACGAGCTTCGAGAAATGCATCGCGAGATGATGTCCGGCATGAAGATGTAGCCGACCACGCTTACTGCGCCTCCTCCGAGGCCTTCATCGCAGCATCATGGAGCACGACGGTTCCGGGACGACCAGTGGATCGCCGCGATCTTCCAATCCGTCCCCTCACGCACGAGCACCATCAGCTCAGCGCCTGCCGAGTTGATCGCCCGCCCCCGGAACGTCCCCTCCGTCGTGCTGGTCGAGCTGGCCCACGCGGTGTTGCCGTGCATCCGCACGTGAATCGGCCCGCGGCGCCTCAGAACGGCGCGCGCGAACTCGATGTCCGACTGCAGGTGGTGCGACCGGTACTCCGCGCGGTCCTCCACGCCGCCCGACTCGAGGACCGTGACGTCGCGCGTGAGCAGGGCCAGCGCCGCCACGCTGTCTCCCGCGGCCAGTGCCTGGTGGAAGCGGTCGATCGTCGCCGCCACGGCCGCCGAGTCGCTTCCCTGCCCGCCGCCCCGCTCCACCGCAACGGCGGCCTCGCTCTTCGCGAAGCGGCTGCCGGTCTGCACCCGCACCACGACATCTCGGGTGGTGGCGACGTCGAACGCGCTGGGGAGGAGCCGGAAGTCGTGTGCGGCGACACCGCCCGGGGCCACTGCACCGCTCACCACCGCAGCAGCCAGGGCGGCACCCAATCTCATACCTCGGTTCCTCGGCATGGCGCTATTCCTGATTCGGGGTCGAGGAGTTCTCGGCAGGGGTCCTTCTGCCCCCAACCGGACGACGGGCCGACTACGGCTGCAAGCGCCTGAGAAGCTGCGCGTCGGCGGCGATGATCACCGAGGAGAGCAACAGATGGACCGCGACGTCTGCTTCCGGATCGGGGCGTGAAGCTAGTCCTTATACGGATCGAACTCGTTCTCCCCCGCCATCACCACGATCAGCGGCCGCAGGGTGTGGAGGATCTCCACCGTGCCGCCCTGAGCCGCCAGCACCTCCGGCAGACGCCGATAGGCGTGCGGGCTCTCGTCGAGTCCGCCGCCGCGCAGCACCACACCCTTGCGGTTCACCCATTCCCTCATCATCTCCGGGGAGATCCGGCCCGGGCGGATGATCTCTCCGGTCTTCCACTTACGCTTACCCGCGGCCTCCGTCCGCGACATCACCCGGCCGGCGCCGTGGACGGTCGAGAAGAGCGCCTCCCGCTGCAGATCCGCCGTCGCGGCGTCCGGCTCCTGGGTGCCCTGCACGATCACGGCGTCGTCGCCCATCGACCCGCCGATGAAGCCCTGCTGGCCCGGGAACGCGGGCGTCGCGCCCTTCCGCACCACGATGAACTCCTGCCCATCGTGGGTCTCCCGCCAGGAGTAGTTGTGGTGGTTGTGCACGGTCTCCAGCTCCTTGCCGCCCAGGATCCCCACCACTTTGCGCGCGACCCACTCCCGGCCGGCGTAGGCGTACTGGCCGGCGAGCTCCATCAGGTGCCAGTAGTCGTGCCCGAGCGGCTGATCCAGCGGAAGGAGGACCTCCTGCTCCGGGGCGCGCTCACCCCAGCGCCGCCCCTGCCCGAGCGCCAGGAAAGCAGAGGCCACCGTGTGGCCGAGCCCCCGGCTCCCGAAGTGCACGCCGACCCAGATCCACCCCTCCTCGTCCGCGAAGACGTCCACGTAGTGGTTGCCGGACCCGACGGTACCAAGCTGCGTTCGCGCCTTCGCCTTCAGCTCCTTGCGCTGCTCCCGAGGGATCGCGTGCCACGCGGGGTCCATGAAGAGCGGATGGTCGGTGGGGGCGTCGTCCGAACGATTGCGCAGGCCCACGCCGAAGCTGATCGAATGCTGGATCTCGTCAGCGAGCTCGGTCAGTCGACGGCCCGCCTGGGCTTCGCTTCCGCCCAGCGACTCCATCCCCACCTCGGTGCGGATCGCGGCGTTCCCGCAGGCGATGTCGAATCCGTTCCCCATCACCGACACCTTGTCGCGGTACGCCGCCACCCCGCCGATGGGCATCCCGTAGCCCACGTGCCCGTCCGCCATCAGCGCGACCCGCTCGGCCCGCTCCGCTACCTGGCGAAGCTGGTCGATCGTCTTCTCGTCGTGCTCCCCGAAGATCAGCATGTCGCCTGTGCAGTGGTTCGTCCCCAGCCGGTGCCGTGTTATCTTGCGCGCGCCATTCGCCCGAAAGCGCTGGCCAGCACCGCTTACGCACCTGATGAAAAACCGGACCGTCCTCTCCATCGACCTCGGCAGTGCCTACACGAAGCTTGCCATCCGGCGTGATTGGCACGACGAGTCGCAGCTATTGCGCGAGCTGCCGCTCGCCACGCCAGAGGTCGATTTCTGCGTTCCTTCGGTGGTGACTCGCGTGGAGACCGGGAGAGCGACGCAGTGGCTCACCGGCGCGGCTGCGGCGACGCAGCCGCCGGCGGACGGCGTCACCATCTACCGCTACTGGAAGGCGAGACTCTTTTCCGAGCACCCAGAGGAGCAGGCTTCGCACGACTCCCTCGGCCCCCCCGGCGAGGGGCACGACCTGGACGACTACGAGGAGGTAGCGGTCGCGTTCTTCCGCGGGCTCAAGCGCAGCCTCGAACGGGAGCCGTTCGCCCTCGACCTGGCCAACACCTCCGTACGGGTCTGCATCCCCAAGCTCGAGACCTACCACGGCGCTGAGGCCCGGATCATCCACATCCTGGAGCGCGCGGGGGTGCGGCCGGCCAGGGGAAGAGCCACCGTCTACGAGCCGGAATCCAACGCCTGCGGCGTGCTCACGCGCGGAAGGAACGCCACCTGGTTCCCCCCGCGGGTCAGCTTCATGCCGAGCCCCGGACGGGCGCTGCAGCTCCGCGACATGCTGGAGCCGGAAGGGCTGCTGGAGGCCTTCCGCCGGGTTTCCGGCAGCTTCGGCGTGCTGGTGATCGACATCGGCGGGTTCACCACCGACTTCGGATACGTGAAGTTCGACACCAGCTTCAGCTCGGACGACTGGCAGCGCCCCGAGATCGTGCAGAGCTCGTACGAGCTCGGGATCCGCGAGCTGGACCACGCCATCTACGAGAGCCTCGGGCCGGAGGCGCGGGAGGCCGTGGAGGCCCTCTCCTCCAGCGAATGGGACGCTCACAAGGCACGGCTCTACCGCGGCGAGACGGTCGCGCTCACCCGACCCGGCGGCGCTTCCGTTCCGCTCGGCAAAGGGCGGGGCGCGGAGTCGATCGCCGCCGCGATCGCGGCCTTCGCTCAGCGCGTCACCCGCGCGCGCGACCAGTTCCGCGAGGACTACGTGCGCGGCCCCATCAACGCGCAGACGCTCACCGGCGGTGGAGCCATGATCCCGCGCATCCGCCAAGCGCTCGCCCGCGCTCTCTCCGCGGACGAACGCATCCAGGTCAGCGATCTCCTCGACCCCGACGAGCCCCGCCGGACGCTGATGCAGCGCGACGGCCACGTCGACGAGCCGGTGCTCCACGCCCGCGCCGGCCGCAACCTCGAGCTCGTCCGCGGCGGCAGCGCCATCGGCGGCAGCAGCGTCTTCTTCGAGTAGATCGCCCCTCCTCCCGATGGATCGCGGCAGGCGCGCGGAGTCGGCGACGCTTCGCGCCCTTGTCACATCCGTGGACCTTGGTTAGCGTCTACGTCACCAATTCCCCTTCTCGACGCGACTTAATGCGCTCTGCAAGCACGACTTGGCCGATCGCCAGAACCGTCGAACCGGAGAAGAGGAAGTTCTTCACGGTGTCGGCGGTGGTCGCGCGCGCGGACGAGGTGCTGCGCGAGCGGGCGCCGCACGCCATCTGGGTTCGCGGCGAGGTCTCGAACTGGAAGCGCAGCCGCGCCGGCCACTGCTTCTTCTGCCTCAAGGACGAGAAGGCGGAGCTGAGCTGCGTACTCTGGAACGACGACGCCAATGCGCTGCCCGCGCTGCCGGCGGACGGGATGGAGGCGGACGTCTGCGGGAAGATCGGGCTGTACGTACACCGCGGGCAGTTCCGGCTGGAGGTGGAGCGGCTGGAGACCACGGGCGGCGACGGGCTCTGGCACCTGGCTCGCGAGCGGCTGATCACCCAGCTGCGGACCGAGGGGCTGCTGGACGAGTCCCGGAAGCGCGCCTTGCCCGGGTTCCCCGAGCGGGTTGGCCTGGTCACGAGCGCCCAGGGCGCGGCGCTGCAGGATATGTGGCGGACGATGCGGCGCCGCGCCTGGTGGATCCAGGTCGCGGTGAGCGGCTGCTCGGTGGAAGGTGCCGAGTCGGCGCCCGACATCGTGCGCGCAATCCGGCGCTTCGGTAGCGGCCCCGGTCAGACTCCGGTCGACGTCGTGATCCTGGCCCGCGGCGGCGGGAGCCGCGAGTCGCTCTGGGCCTTCAACACGGAGGCGGTCGCCCGCGCGATTGCCGCGTGCCCCGTGCCGACGATCTCGGCGGTCGGGCACGAGACCGACTACACGGTCGCCGACTTCGTCGCGGATTACCGGGCGGCCACGCCGACGGCCGGGGCGGAGCACGCCACGCCTGATGGACGCGAGCTCCTCAACCGGCTGGGCGGCTTCCCGGCCGCGCTGCGAGTGAAGCTGGAGCGCGCGGTGAGCGGCGCGAGCGGGGATCTCACGAGCCGTGCCGAGCAGCTCGAGCGACGCGTGGTGAGGCGTCATCGGTCGCTCGCGGAGCGGCTGGCGGCGCTGGAAAAGACGGTACACGCGCGGGCGCCGCGCGAGCGGCACCGGCGCGGCCAGGAGCGTTTGGAGGTGCTCACGGCAGCCCTCTACCGCTCGGTCTCCGCGGGTCAGGAGCGCGCAACCGCCGGGCTCCTCGCGCGGGAGAAGGAGGTCCACCGCGCGATGGAGCTGCGGGTCGCCCGTCTTGAGCAGGAGCTGCGCAGGCGGGCCGCCGAGACGGAGTCACGGAGCCCGCTGCGAGTTCTCGCGCGCGGCTACACCGTGGTCACGCACGAGGAGACGGGCCGCGTGGTCCGCGAGCCGGACGACGCCCCGACCGGTACCCCGCTCCGCCTCCAGTTCCAGCACGGCGCGCTGCGCGCCGTTTCGGCGGGACCCGAACATGGCTCGGGAACCGAAGCTGCCGATGGCTAGAACCGAGCCGAGGCCGGACGGAGACGCCGAGCGCCCGCGCCTCGGTACCGTATTCAACCGGCTCGACGAGATCCTCCGCGAGCTGGACCGCGACGACGCCGACCTGGAGGAGCAGCTGGCGCTTTACCGCGAGGCGTGTCAGCATCTCGGCAGCGCCCGGAAGATCCTCGACGAGAGCCAGGCGGAGATCGAGATCCTCATGTCCGAAGCCGACAACGACCCTGCCGCCCGGCAGTAGTAACCCGGCGCGGACGGCACTTTGTCCGGGGCGGCCCGGCAGCCCCCTGCGCCGGGCTGATCTCTTCTCAAGCCCCGCGCGGGCGGCGCCGATACTGCGAGTATGCGTAAAGAGTCTCGCGCAGCCGCACCTCTGCAGTACTCCCCGTCCCTGCAATCTCGTCCGTATATGCCCGAAGGCCGGCCGGTTACGTGTGCGGAGCAGGTGGGCCGGTGACGGCGGTCGGGGTAGCCGTCCTGATGCGATCGGGCGCGGACGCGCTCGCCGCCGGCGAGTGGGAGGCTTCGATCGGCTTCTACGAGCAGGCGCTGCATCAGCCGCCGCGGACGCTCGAGGCTGCTGACGTCGCCGAGATCCTGCGCCGCATCGGCATGGTGCACCGCGACCGGCGCGACCTCGCCGTGGCGCTCGAGCTCTTCGAGGCGAGCCACCTGATTGCCACCCTCAACGGATTGGACTCCCCGGCCGGTAGGGCGCTGGTAAGCTGGGCGACCATCGACCAGATCCGCGGCGACCTCGATGCCGCGGCCGACCGCTACGGGGCCGCCAGACAGCTGGCCGCCCGCGTCGGAGACGGGCACTTGGCCGCTCTGGCCGAGCAGAACCTCGGCACCTTAGCGCTCATTCGAGGGGACCTCCGGCTGGCGATGTCCCGGTTCCGTACCGTGCTCAGCTACCACGAAAAGCGCGGCGACCATGACCAGGCCTCGCGCGTGCTGAACAACATGGCGATGGCGTTTGTCGACGCGGGCGAGTGGGACGAGGCGGAGCGGATGTTCGAGCGTGCTACCGAGGCCGCCCTGCTCGCGGATCACCGGGTGATGGTCGGCTCGATCGAGATGAACCGTGCCGAGCTGCACATCAAGCGTGGCGCGCTGACGGCTGCACGCGAAGCCTGCGAGCGCGCGTTCGAGCTGCACCGGCGGCTGGGCTCGGTTCACGGCTGTGCCGAGGCACACAAGGTGTCCGGCGTGATCTCCCGGGAGACGGGCGATCTGGATGGCGCGCACCGCCACTTCGTCGAAGCGACCAGGCTCGCCTGCGCGTGCGAGGACCCGCTACTGCAGGCGCAGGCGCTTCGTGAGTGGGCGCGGGTGTACCTCGCCGAGCGGCGCAACGCGGAAGCGCTCCGCCGCCTGAACGAGGCCTACCGGATCTTCGACGGTCTCTCCGCACGCCGGGACCTCCTCGAGCTCGACCAGAACCTGGACGAGCTGGAGGAGTCGTACCTCCACGTCGTCCGCGCCTGGGGCGAGTCCATCGAGTCCAAGGACAACTACACGCACGGGCACTGCGAGCGGGTCGGCGAGTACGCGTGCATGCTCGCCGCAGCAGTCGGAATGACGGGGCGCGATCTGACCTGGTTCCGGATGGGTGGATACCTGCACGACGTCGGGAAGGGCTCCCTGTCGCCGGATCTGCTCAACAAGCGGGGCGCCCTCTCGCCGGAAGAATGGGATCAGATGAAGCGTCATACGATCGAGGGCGACGCCCTCGTCGCGGAGATCGACTTCCCCTGGGACATGCGGCCGGTCGTGCGCAGCCACCACGAGCGGTGGGACGGAACCGGCTACCCGGACGGACTATCGGGTGAGGAGATCCCGTGGACCGCCCGGATCCTCTGCATCGCCGACGTTTACGACGCGCTCACCACCACGCGCAGCTACCGCCGCGCGCTCACGCAGGCGGAAGCGCTGCAGGTGATGCGCGCCGATTCGGGAAAGCTATTCGACCCCGAGCTCTTCCCCGTTTTCGAGCAGCTGATCCTCGAGTAGCCGTTCCGGCGGCGCCGGCACCGCGGCAGCGTAGCCCGGCACGCGATCAGGCCGAGCGCCGCGACGCCACCCTGGCGATCGCGCCGCAGAGGTCCGCCGCCGACTCGCGGCAGAGTAGAGACGCGGGAGTCCGGATCAGATGGTAGTCCTCCAGGCCCAGGCTCCTGCGCGCCGCCCGCGTCGCGATCACCTGCTCGCTGTTCAGGTCGACGCCCACCCGCTCTACCTCATCAATCGTCACGAAGCTCACCGCGTTGCGAAGCGTTGGGTTCAGGTATGCCCGCGCGCGCTCGGCGTACCGCGGATCGGCGATCACCGTGGTCAGCGGACCCTGCTGCGCCCTGCGGCGAATCTCCGCGGTGAAGTCCTTCCCCACGCTCAACACCACCACCGGAAGCTCCGCCTCGCCGACCGCAGCGCGCGCCTGCTGCGCGTGGAAGACCGACGTTGCCACGATATCGACCTCGTCCAGGCCCGCTGGCGGCGATGTCACCGGCCCCGGCGACGGGTCGACCCTGAGAGGCACCGCTTCGACGGAGAACCCGAGCTCGATCTCGGCGCAGAGCGCCACCATGTGATCCTCGTTGGACTCCAGGCAGCCGCAGCGCAGTCCCGATGTCACGCTCCCGCCCAGCATCCCGAAAAACGACGACCGGGTGAGCCCCCGCTCCCACGATTGGAGCAGCACCTCGGCCGCCCACGCGGTCCTCTCGTCCTCGGTCCCCTCCCTCGCCTTCACCGCCGCCACGAACACGCCCGCCTGGTGGCGAATGATGATCATCCCCTCCGCCTCCAGGGCTCGGTACGCGCGCGCTACCACGCGGTGATCGACACCGCTGCGATCCGAGATGTCGCGGATGCTCGGCAGCCGATCCCCCGGGCGCAGCAGCCCCGTGTGCAGCCGACCGACGATGTCCGCCCGGAGCTGCTCTTCGAAGTCGGCGCTCTTGCTCCGCCCCGGGGCGGAGCGGCCGTACGCTGGGAATTTCTTCACTGGGCCGCGTTCATCGGGTCATGCGCCACAGGGATGCTCCAAGGTGCTGGACAACGGCATGGCTCTCGCCAGCGCAGGATCAAGTATGATATCTCTCTAACTGAACACAATGTCATCTCCACCCCACGCGGCGCCAGCGCTCGATCGGGCGCGACTTACCACACCGGCTTCAGGAGCGAGGATGGAGCACAGAGCATTCGGCCGAACGGGGATGGAAGTGCCCGCGGTCGGCATGGGAACCTGGCAGACGTTCGACGTGAGCGGCGAGCCTGAGGAGGCGGAGCGGCGCGCGATCGTCGATGCCGCAATCGCCGCTGGAACGACGTTATTCGACACCTCACCCATGTACGGCGAGTCGGAGCGCGTCCTCGGAAACGCGCTGGAAGGCCGGCGCGACGGCGTGCTCGTCGCCGACAAGGTCTGGACGCGCTCGGCCAGTGAGGGACGCGCTCAGATCGAGCGGGCGCTCGGATGGTACGGCGGATCCGTCGACATCTACCAGATCCACAACCTGGTCGCCTGGCGCACGCACCTGCCGATTCTGGAAGAGCTGCGCGCCGCCGGCAAGGTCGGAATTATAGGAGCCACGCACTATCAGCATTCAGCCTTCGGGGAGCTGATGGAGCTGATGAGCTCCGGCCGCATCCAGATGATCCAGGTCCCGTACAACGCCGCGGACCGCCTCGTCGAACGCCAGGTCCTCCCACTCGCCGACGAACTCGGCATCGGCGTCCTCGTCATGCGACCGCTCGGAGCCGGCGAGCTCGTCCGCCGCCCCCCCTCGGCCGCGCAGCTCCAGCCGCTCGCCCGCTTCCGCGTCCACACGTGGGCTCAGGCGCTCCTTAAATGGGTCCTGAGCGACCCGCGCGCCCACTGCGTCATCCCCGCTACCAGCAAGCCCGCACGCGCCGAGGAGAACGCCGCCGCTGGCGGCGCGCCGTGGTTCGATGCCGACACCCGCGAATACGTGAGCCGCCTGGCAGGGAAAATTATGAATGATGAATTATGATGAATGATGGATTGAACTCACCCCAATTCATCATTCATCATCAGTACTGTCCGGTTGGCGTAAACCTACCGCCACGAGCGGACCCCCTGGTGAGCGTATCGCCCTACGGTGAGCGTGGATACCCGCTCCCCGAATCGCTCTATTCCTGCCCGTGTTTCAGGTAGAAGCTGCGATGAAGGTCACGTACCTGCTCCGCGAGACCGGGAACGGGACCCTCCACCAGTATGTCTGGGACAATTTCTTGGATGCGTAGGGTGCGTACGGGAGGCGGAGGGACACGCAACTCGGCGAGCCAACCGGCCAGCTGGACGGAAGAGCTTGCGTACA
>JAHWJV010000097.1 GCA_019348265.1 Gemmatimonadota bacterium | reverse complement strand
CGCTTCACAGCGAAGGGGCTCTCCAGCGACCTCGCCACCAAGATCATCGAGCTGATGAAAGGCTTCGCGAACTACGGCTTCCCGGAGTCGCACGCCTGGAGCTTCGCCCTCATCGCCTACGCCACCGCCTACCTCAAGGTGCACTATCCGGCCGAGTTCCTCCTCGGGCTGCTCAACGCCTGGCCCATGGGCTTCTACTCCCCCGCCACTCTCGTCCACGACGCCCGCCGGAACGGGGTCACCGTGCTCGGGCCGTGCATGAAGGTCGGGGAATGGGACTGCACGATAGAGATAGTCGAGAGTCGACAGTCGCCGGTCTCCAGTCAGTCCGGACTGGCAACTGGAAACTGGCAACTGGAGACCGCGGACGGGTTGGCGCTGAGAGTGGGGTGGAGACACATCCGCGGCATGGGTAAGAGCGCGATGGAGCGGCTGCGGGGGGCGCGGGTAGGGGGGCCGTTCGTCTCGGTGGAGGACGTGGTGCGGCGAGCGGGGTTGAGCCGAGCGGAGGCGCTCCACCTCGCGCGGGCGGGGGCGTTCGAGGGGTTCGAGCCAGGGCGGAGAAGAGCGGCATGGGAGGCTCTGCGCGCCGCCGCGGACACGCTCCCGCTCGCGCCGGCCCACCGCCTCCCCTTCCGCGCGCGGGAGCTGGAAGGATCGGAGCGCATCTTCCTGGACTACCTGGCGACGGGGATCTGCACCGACGGCCACCCCATCCAGCACATGCGCGAGCGGCTCCAGAACGCCGGAGTCTCCTCGAGCGCGGAGCTGGAGGAGTGCACGGATGGGGACTCCGTGGTGGTGGCGGGCCTGGTCGTCGCGCGACAGCACCCCTCCACTTCGAAGGGGACCGTCTTTCTCCTGCTGGAAGACGAGTGCGGACTCATCAACATCGTCGTACCCGCTAAATTATACGAGAAGAACAGAGAGGTAGTGAAATACTCCCCCTTCCTGCTGATCGAGGGTCGCTTCGAGCGGGAGGGTGCGGTCGTCAACGTGATCGGCTTCCGCTTCCGCCAGCTACCTATGCCGACGGTGGCGTACCGGTCGCACGATTTCCACTGAGGGACTTTCCACGTTCAAAGTCCAAAGTGACCAGCTTACGATACCAAAGTGTAAGCGCCGGGTCGCACGAACCTACCCGAGCCCGACTGAACTTCGAATTTGGCCGCTACGGCAGCGGAGGCGGGATGACCTCGGCTTTACGCGACGCCCCTCCGCGGCGTATCCTGTAGCAGCGGCACGGCCGCAGCGACACCGATCGGACGGCGCCCAGGGGCTTCGGAAGGGGTATGCGGAAGAAGAAGAAGCGGGCGCTCTGGAAACGCTTCCAGACCAACCTGATCGATCCCGTTGGCCAGCTGATCACCGCGCTGATGATGATCCTGCTGATCATCCTGCTCGGCACGCTCGGCTACGTGGTCCTGGAGGGATGGAACTGGGACGAGGCGCTGTACATGACGGTGATCACCGTCGCGACGGTCGGCTTCGGCGAGGTCCGACCACTGGACGCGTCGGGCCGCGTGTTCACGATGGTCCTCATCGTGCTCGGCGTGGGCGCGGCCGCGTGGGCCTTCACGCGCGCCTTCGAAGTCACTCTGGGTGACGCCTTCTGGTCCTCCGTTCGGAAGCAGCGGATGAAAGAGAAGATCTCCCGTCTCAGCGGCCATTACATCGTATGCGGCTACGGGCGCCTGGGCTGGCGGATCGGGCAGGATCTGCAGGCGCGTGGCGAACAGTTCGTGGTGGTCGATTGGGGCGATGGGGCGGAGCAGCGCCTGCAGCACGACGAGATCCCGTACGTGAGCGGCGACGCGACGCGCGACGAGATCCTCTTCCAGGCCGGGGTGAAGCGCGCCAGGGGCCTCGTCTCGGCACTGGATACGGACGCGAACAACGTCCTTACCGTGCTCACCGCTCGGGGCTTACAGCCCAAACTGCTGATCGTGGCCCGGGCGAACACCGAGGCGTCCGAGAGCAAGCTCCGCCGAGCGGGGGCGGACCGGGTGGTCACGCCGGAGTCGATCGGCGGCCACCGCCTTGCGCTCGCGCTGCTCCGACCGGGCGTGCACGACTTTCTGAACCGCATCTTCAGCTTTCAGCCGGACCTGGGCATCGACGTCGGGCAGGTGACGATCCGCGAGCACTCGCCCTTCAATGGCCAGACGGTAGCCGCGTGCGACCTTCGCCGCGTGCGCAACGTGAGCATCCTCGGAATCCAGCTCCCGAATGGCGAGTTCGTCCTGAATCCGGATCCGGATCGCGTCATCGCCCCCGCCGAGACGCTGATCCTGATCGGCCCCGCCGAAGCGATTTACGAGTTGGAGGCGCTGTATAGCTGGGTGGTGTGAGAAGAAAGTCTTCGGTCTTCAGTCTTCAGCCGGCAGTAGTGGATTGCCGGTCGGATGATAGGCGGGATCACCTTTGTCCTCCTGAGCGAGCCCAGCTCGGAGCCCGCGGGAGTCAGCCCGCGGTGGATGGGCGGTAGCCACGGCACCGCAGCACGGGAAGGCGGGGGTAGCGCGGAAAGGTGGGGTCTACGGCGGAAAGCTCGCACATGTAGAAGGTGGACCCGCTGCGAGTCTCTATGACGCGGGTGTTGAGGCAGCTCTGGCAGAGACCGACTGGAGTCGTGCCGGGGGGAGTCAACGCTGCGGCGCCGGCAGGCGTCTGCGTCCGGAGACCTCCCATTCGTCCACCACCTGCCCGCCACGGACGCCGTACAGCCGCTCCTGGAGGTTCACCGAGACGCAGACGTGATTGGGAATGATGCGGACGCGATCGCCGATACGCGGCCGCCAGTCCGTACCTGAAAGGTCGAGGATGCCGTGCTCCTCGGAGAGCGCCCTCACGCTGATCTCGGGCCGGTCGAGCAGCGCTCCGTAACCCTTCCCCTCGAGCGGCGGATCGTCCTTGGCGAGCGCCTTTGCACCGGCGTCTACCACCACCTGGCCCGGTGCCGCGGTGCTGACCACGGTCGCGAGAACGCTGTAGGCGCACTCGTCCCACCCACTGGCGCCGAGCGCGACAGTACCACGATCGTTGAAGATGTTCGTGCCGGGACGGATCTCAGTCATGCCGACGATCTCGTGCGATCGCCAGAGCGTGGGGGTCGACCCGCCGCTGACCACCTCCGGCTCGAGCCCTGCGCGGCGCAGCGCATCGAGGTGCCGGGCCAACAGCTCCGATGCGCGGCGCAGGTCTTGCGACTGGGAGCCCGGCGAGGAGCGGATGTGACCGGGGTAGAACATCATCCCGCGATATTCGAGAGCCGCCGATCTCAGCACCTCCGCCGCTAGCGCGACCGTCTGTTCCGGAGCCTGCACCCCGACCCGATGCATTCCGAGATCGACCTCCACCAGGACCCCGACGCTCCTGCCAGCAGCGGCGGCGGCACCATCGAGACCGCGGAGCGCTTCCGCGGAGTCGAGGCCAACGGTTAGGCGAGTGGCGGACGAAAGCGACATCAAACGCCGGAGCTTCGGCTCGCCGATCGGCGGGTACGCGAGCAGGAGGTCGCTGCCGACGTCCGCCATCACCTCCGCTTCGCCGATCGTCGCCACCGTCAGGCCGTGCGCTCCGGCTGCCAGTTGCGCGGCCGCGAGCGCGGGGACCTTGTGGGTCTTCACGTGAGGGCGCCAGCGGAGGCCGTGCTCACGCACGTACGCAGACATTCGGGCCAGGTTGGCGTGCATGCGGTCTAGGTCCACAAGCGCCGCCGGCGTCTCCAGCTCGTCGAGCGATCGGGTCATGCCATTTTCATCGTTCACCAGGGAACTGTCGGAGCATGCCATGTTTGCGGCTGCCCATCAGGTGCATCTCCCGCATCGTCGTGCGCACCTCGTGCTGCTCCAGCTGCAACGCCATCTGCTGCTCCGGGGGTGCGATCTCCAGCTCGCGCTGGATCTCCGCGAGGCGCTCCTCGTAGGGTCGGGCGATCAATCGCTGCAGGCTCGCGCCGAAGATCTGGTCCGGCGAGCTGAGGTTCGACGCTTCGGGGTCCCCGATCAGGTCCTGCACGCGTGGGAGGATCTCGTCAGGCAACGATTGTAGCCACTCCGCTCCGGCATCTCTCCCACCCTCGGCGTGCAGCTCCAGCAGGGCCAGGTAGATCGCCCGGTACACCGGGTCCCTGAAGTCCTCGGGCGAGATCTTCTGCGCCGCCTGCTCGACCCAGTTCTCGTCGCGCAGGAGGAGGAGGACGAGGTTGCGCTCGGGGCCGAGGTTCGCGGTGGCCGCAGGGGCGCCGAAGTCGGCGGCGCGGCGCCCCTGCGGCACCCGGCGGCGATCCGCGCCGCCCGCCGGACGGAAGTCCCGAGCGGGAGCCTCCGCCACTTCCCGCTCGATCGTCTCCCGCGGTACCCCCGTCCGCTCGGAGATCCGGGCGATGTAGACGCCGCGCAGCACCTCGTCCGCCGCGGCTCGTACGCTCGGGAGCAGCGCATCGATCGCTTTGCGCACGCCCGAGATGGAGCTGAAGTAGTCCCGCCGCTCCAGGATCTGGATCTTCCGCTCCATGACGTCCACCGCGTCGCTCAGATAGCGGCGAAGCGCGTCGGCGCCGCGGGAGCGCACCAGCGAATCGGGGTCCTCGCCCTCCGGAAGCGTCGCGACCAGCACCTCCACGCCCGCGCGCAGCAGCTCGTCTCCGGAGCGGAAGGTAGCCTTGAGCCCGGCGGCATCGCTGTCGTAGAGGAGTATCACGCGCTCGCCGTAGCGCGCGAGCAGCTCGGCCTGGCGTGTGGTCATCGCGGTGCCGAGCGGCGCCACCACGTTCTCGACTCCATTCGCCGCCAGCGCCACGTAGTCCATGTACCCCTCGACCACCAGCGCCTCCTCGGACCTCCGGATCGCCCCCCGGCTCCAGCCGAGACCGTAGAGCACGTCGCCCTTATGGTAGACCGGCGTCTCGGCCGAGTTGAGGTACTTGGGAATGTGATCCTCGACCGGCTCGATCACCCGCCCGCCGAAGGCCACGATGCGGCCCCCGAGGTCCTCGATCGGGAATATCAGCCGGCCTCGAAAGGCATCGTACGGCTCCCTCCCTCCCTTGGTGGACTCCTTGACCAGGCCGAGGCTGAGCAGGAGATCGTTCGGAATCCCGTGTTTGCGCGCCGCGTCGCCCAGCGCGGTCCACTCCGATGGTGCCCACCCGAGGCCGAAGCGCTCCGCCGCCTCCGTGCTGACCCCGCGAGCCTTCAGGTACTCCCGCGCGCCGGCGCCGCCCTCCGTATTCCACAGCTGCTTCCGGAACCAGTCCGCGGCGAACCCGTTGGTTTCATAGTGACGCTCCAGCGGATCGACTTCGCGCCGCTCCTCGCGCGCGTCCGGAATCTCCACGCCCACTCGGTCCGCCACCCAGCGCACCGCTTCCAGAAAGCTCATCCCGAACTGCTTCATCGGGAACGAGAACACGTCCCCCGCCTCCCCGCAGACGAAACACTTGAAGATGTTCTTCCCCGGATCCACGGAGAAATTTGGACCCTCCCCTCCGTGCAGCGGGCATGGGCCGCGAAAGGTCTTCCCGGAGCGCTTCAGACGCGTATGCTCCGCGACCATCTCCGTCAGATCGGCGCGGCGGCGAACCTCCTCGATGAGATTATCAGGAATCGACATGCGTCGAGCGCAAATTACGAATGATGAATGATGATGGATTGAACGTTCCCGAATTCATCATTCATCATTCATCATTTCCTCCCTGGTCAGTGAAATTCAACGACCGTCACGCCCGTCCCTCCCTCATACCTCTCCCCGGGGCGCACGGTGGAGATGCGGGGATCGGCGCGCAGAAGGTCCTGCACTTCCGCGCGGAGAGCACCGGTGCCCTTGCCGTGGATGATACGGAAGGAGGGGAGGCCAGCCATGAGCGCGGAGTCGAGGGCTCGGCCGAGATGCAGGTCCAGCTCGTCGACGCGCATTCCGCGAAGATCTACCTCGGAGCTCGCCTCCAGGTCGGCGGAGACGTAGCCACCGCCACTCGGCACCCGAGCACGATGCGCGGCCGCCTTCTGATCGCCCGCCGGCAAGACGCTGAGGTCGTCGCGCGAAAGGACCATGCGCAGGCCACCCGTCTCGACCGTTGCCTTCCCATCGCGGATCTCGACTACGGTGCCGGTCGTGCCGAACGATTCGATCCGTACACGCGCGCCTACTTCCAGCGGCAGGGCGCCACGTTGCGACGCTTCCGGCCGCTGGGGGACGCCCGGAGCACGCTCCTTCTGCCGCCGCGCGGCTTCCTCCACGCGCCGCCGGGCCTCCTTCGCCGCCTCGTCGAGCTTCGCCTCGTCGGCTGCGGAGCGGACCTGCTCGATCGCGGCCTCCACCTCCTGCCGCGCGCGCAGGAGGAGATCGCGTGCCTGCTGCCGCGCCCGCTGCTCCGCGTCCTTCTCGCGCCGCTTCAGCTCCCGCTGCCGCCGCTCCAGCTCGTCGCGAAGCGTGGCGGTGCGCGCCAGCTCCGCATCCAGGCGCACGCTCATGTCGCTGACGCGCTGCTCCTTCGCCTCGAGGTCGAGGAGCAGCCGCGCGACGTCGCGCTCGCCCTGCGGCAGAGTTGCCTCCGCCTGCTCCAGCACCTGCCCCGGGAGGCCGAGCCGCCGCGCGATCGCGATGCCGTACGACTGGCCCGGCACGCCCTTGGTGAGCCGGTAGGTCGGCTCGAGCCGCTCGGCGTCGAACTGCAGCGACGCGTTGACCACGCGCGGATCCTCCGTCGGCAGCAGCTTCAATTGGCCCAGGTGGGTCGTCGCGACGGTGAAGGCGGAGCGGCGGGTCAGCTCCAGAAGGATCGCCTGCGCCAGGGCGCCGCCCTCGATCGGGTCGGTGCCGCTCCCGATCTCGTCGATCAGCACCAGCGATTCGCCATCCGCCTCTTCCAGCGTCTCGCGCAGGTTCTTCAGGTGCGCGGAGAAGGTCGACAGCGACGCCTCGATGGACTGCTCGTCCCCTATGTCCGCGAAGACGCTTCGGAAGACGGGCAGCCGGGTGCTCGGACCGACCGGCGGAACCACTCCGCTCTGCGCCAGAAGCGAGATCAGGCCCATGGCCTTGAGCAGCACGGTCTTCCCGCCGGTGTTGGGCCCGGAGATAAGAAGCGTGCGCTCGTTCCGCTCCATGCGCAGGTCGAAGGGAACGACGTTCTCCGCCCGCGCGAGCAGGAGCGGATGACGTCCATCGACGACGACGTACTCCGCGCTGCCCGGCGGCAGCACCTCCGGCGGAACGCCTCCCAGCCGGGTGGCGTAGCGGGCGCGGGCCTGGAGGGAATCCAGCCGCGCCAGAATCAGCAGCGAGCCCGCGAGCTCGTCCGCGTGCGGGCGCACCTTCTCGCTCAACTCTCGCAGGATGCGGTGGACCTCCCGCGCCTCCGCCGCCTCCAGCTCGCGCAGCCGGTTCATCATCTCGATGGCAGCCGGCGGCTCGACGAAGAGCGTGGCGCCGGTCCCCGACTCGTCGTGCACGATTCCGCCGACCTCACCCCGACCTTCCCGGCGGATGGGGATCACGTATCGACCCTCGCGAATGGTCACGGAACCGTCCGGGACCTGGTAGTGCGCGGGCAGAGACGCGGCGAAGCTGTTCAGCTTGGCTACGATCCTCGAGCGCGCGCCCCCGATCTCGCGGCGCAGACGCGCCAGCTCCGGGCTCGCGTCGTCGCGAACCTTGCCATCGTCATCGATCGCTCGCTGGATGGCGGCTCCCAGCTGCGTCAGGTCGGCGAGGCCAGCGGCGGCGGCCGCGAGCCGCGGCGCCTGGTCCGTCTGATCCACCAGCAGGCGGCGAACCTCGCGACTCGACCCGACCAGAACCCCCGCGCCCGCCATCGTCGAGCCATCCCACACCGCGCCCTCTACCCGGATGCGCCGGAGCGGCTCGCGGAGATCGGGGATGGCGGGCATTCCCCAGCGCGGCTCGCGCTGGAGCAGCGCGATGAGCTCGCTCACCGTCGCGAGCTCCGGCGCGATCCATCGCACGTCTACGGAGGGGCGCAGCGAGCGGACGGCTTCAGCGCCGAGATCGGAGGACGCGAGACGCGCCACCGTGTCCAGCGCGGCGGGGAATTCCAGTACGTCGAGCGCGTGCGAGTTCATCGGTTCAGCTTATCCAGCGGTCCAGCGGCGCGGCAAGTCCCGGCGGCCCCGCGATTGCCCAGCCTTGACGGGAGAGCCCCGGCCCTTCAGGCTACACGGGTCGGCAATTCGTACACCATGGCCACGTACATGTATACACCGGTCGTCGAAGATTACCTCAAGGCCATCTGGATGCTCCAGCAGATCGAGGCTCCCGTCTCGACCTCGCGGATCGCCGAGCGCCTGGAGGTGAGCGCGGCCGCTGTGACGGCGATGGTGAAAAGGCTCGCAGAGCAGAACCTGCTCCGCCACGAGCCATACTATGGCGTCAGGCTGACACCGGCCGGCGAGCTGGCGAGCCTGCGAATCATCCGCCGCCACCGTGTTCTGGAGCTGTTCCTGACCGAGGTACTCGGCTACGCCTGGGATACCGTGCACCAGGAGGCGGAGCGCCTCGAGCACGCGGCCAGCGACGAGCTGATCGAGCGCCTTGCACGGCTGCTCGGCGAGCCGGCTCGCGATCCGCACGGCAGCGCCATTCCAACCGCGGAAGGAGAGGTCGACCGGGTCGTGTATCCGACGCTCGCCGAAGCGCACCCGGGCGAGCGCGGCCGCATCGTGGAGGTGAGCATTCACGAGCCGGAACAGCTGCGCTACCTCGGCTCGCTCAACCTGTATCCCGGCGCGCACCTCGAGGTCGTCGAATGCGCTCCGTTCGACGGGCCCATATCGCTGAACGTGAACGGGCAGGCGCGCGTGATCGCCCGCGGGCTCGCCGCCCAGATCCACGTCGACGTAGACTCACGGGGCGACGCCGCCTAGGCGGCCGGCGGACCCATCATCTGGCACCGGAGGGGATCATGAAGCTGTTGAAGCTGCTGGCGGTCGGGGCCGCGGTAGGGGTGATCGTCATCGCCTTTCGCGATCTGGACCAGGGACGATCCACGGCTCGGGCGCTGCCCGGCGGTGGGAGTTTAGACGATGACGACGTCGATGAGACCGAGCCGATGCTCGGCTACGATGGGATGGACGTCGGGGCGCTGCTGGACTGGTTCGACCAGACCGCGCCGGATCGCGCGCTGCTCGAGCGTATTCGCCGGTACGAGATGACTCACCTGGCTCGCGAAGCGGTTCTCGGCGCCCTGGACGACCGGCTCTGATCTCAGCCGAGAGCCTCCCGCACGATGCGGTTGAGCTCTTTGCCATCGAATCTGCCCTTGGTCGTTGGCATCACTGCTTTCATCGTGGAGCCGAGGTCCGCCGCACCGCGGTCGATAGCGTCGCGGACCAGGGCGCGGACCTCGACTTCACTGAGCTGCGGCGGGAGGTAAGCCTGCAGCATCACGCTCTCCTGCTCTTCCTTCGACGCCAGCTCTTCCCAACCCCCCCCCCCGCATCTGCTCGGCCGCCTCGCGGCGGCGCTTGATCGCCGTGGTGAGAAGCGGCTGCAGGTCCTCGTCGGTCGCCTGGCGCCCAAGCTCGATCTCACGGTTCCGGATCTCGGAGATGAAGGTCGTCAGCACCGTCGTGCGGAGCTTGTCACGCTCCTTTCGCGCGGCGTTAAGATCCGCGCGTAGCTGGTCCTTCAGGGAGGTCTCGGCCATCGTGAGTCGGTTCGGTAGAGAGAGAGAGAGAGAGAGAGAGAGAGAGAGAGAGAAGGGTACAAAGTGCAAAGTTCAAAGTAACTGTGTTGAGTTACTTTGACCTTTGCACTTTGAACTTTGAAGTGTTCGTCTCAGTTCGACCCGGGCGCGCCCTCTCCCTTGGTGTTCATGTCG
>JAHWJV010000096.1 GCA_019348265.1 Gemmatimonadota bacterium | reverse complement strand
TCGCCGCGGAAGCCGGTCTGCGCCACCACGACGTCCACCATCACGGACGAGCCCTCGAGCACCTCGCGCGGGGTCGACACGCGGCGCACCTCGATGTCGCGGTCGAATTCCTCGCGGCCTACGCCGACGGTGAAGACCGGCACCGAGTTCGCCCGGAGCCCGAGAAGCGAGTTGTTCAGCTCCGCCTCCGCCTGATCGGCGCCGTCGGTGATCACCACCAGCCCCGCCAGCGGAACGCCGCTGAGCTGCGAGCGCGCCTGGTCCATCGCCCGGCCGAGTCGTGACTGCCCGCCCGTAAAGGTCAGGTCGCCGGCGCCGCCGATCTCCTCCGCCGCGCCCGAAAAGCGCATCAGCCGCACCTGGTACTTTTCACCCAGCTTCTTCAGCAGGGCGTCGGTCTCCTCGCCCAGCGCGCTGCGAACCTGGGCCCCCCGCGGCCCGTCCGACCCATCGGCGATCTGCATGCTGCGCGAGTCGTCGATAAGCACGCCGACGTAGTTCTCCTGCTCGATCGCCGTCGCTATCTGCAGCGCCGGGCGGAACAGGGGGAACAGGAGGACGATGAAGGTCGCCGTCCGCAACGCCGCCAGCACCGCACGGTCGCGCGGCCGGGTCTTCCCACGAGCCCGCGAATACGTCCACGCCGCGATCACCACCACGGCCGCGGTGGTCAGGAAGAGCACCCACCCCGGCAGCGGCGAAGCGTAGATCAGCTTCCCCTTCTCGAACACGAGCGGGGGGTATTTGAAGAAGAATTCCCAGATGCCGGTCATAAAAGCTATCAGCTATCAGCTACCAGTCAATTCGGCTGTCGGGCCAGTCCGTCGCGGCTGCCGGAGCATGCAGGACGGATAGCTGATAGCTGATAGCTGATAGCTGTTTTCAGTGGCTCATCGCGTACACGATGAAATTCACGCCCATCTGATAGGCGTACGTCGAGAACTTCAGGGGATAGTCGGGCTGCTCGGCCCACTCCCAGGCGTCGCCGATATCGGTGTTCCAGTTGATCACCACCATGAGGCGGCCGTTCTCGTCGAAGATCCCGCGGCAGTGCGGAACGATTCCGCCGTTCTCCGAGGTGATCCCGGCCCGCGCGTTGCCGACGTTGGGGACCTGGATGATCTCGTCGACGTCGTAAAGAGCGGAGAGGACGGGATGGCCCTTCGGGATCTCGACGATGGAATACTCGGGGAAGACGCGGCGCATCTGCTCCGCGAAGTTCGCCCACTCGTAGTCACCCCAGAAGTCGTCGGCCATCATGAATCCGCCGGCCAGCAGGTAGCCGCGCAGCGCGGTGACCTCCGACTCCGTCAGGCTCATGTTGCCCACTTCCACCGTGTAGATGAAGGGGTAGCGCCGGAGCTGCGGGTCATCGAGCTGGACGGGGTGCTCGTAGGGGAGGGCGTCCAGGTTGGTCAGCCTGCGCAGCACCGTCAGGAACTGCTGGTCGGCCTTCGGATAGTCGGTCGCCCAGCTGCCGCCGCCACGGCCGCGGCGGCCGAAGCGGCCGTCGGAGTAGGCGGCGCGCGTGAAGTAGAAGCTGTAACGGCGATCTCCCGGCGGGAGAGAGAAGAAACGCCCGGCCTCGCCGGGGGAATCCGCGGCGATCCGGGACGTGTCCGGGGTGTTCCCCCTCGTATCCGATGCCGCGGGGCCTGCGAGCAGGACGGCGGAGACGGCAACGACACCCTTCACAAGGAGCGGCCGCATGCTGGCTTCCCTGGAGCGTGAGAATCAGGCGGCGGACTCAGGGTGAGTTCCCGCGATGTCCCGGTGGAGATCCGACCCGGCCCGCTGAGGGGTCGACCAAAGCGGAGGCAAGGCACCTAAGCTATTCTAGCATATCGATCCCCGCCCCGTCTACTCCGCGCTGGCCCCGTCGGGGCCCTCGCCGCCCATCCAGATCGTCTTGACGTTGACGAACTCGCGGATCCCGAAGGCCGCGAGCTCTCGTCCGTATCCGGACTCCTTGACCCCGCCAAAGGGGAGCCGCGGGTCGGACGCGACCATGCCGTTGACGAACACCTGACCGGCTTCGATACCTTCGACTAGTACAGACTGCTCGCGGGCATCGTTGGTCCATGCGGAGCTGCCCAGACCGAACGGCGTGTCGTTGGCGAGGCGGATCGCTTCGGCGAGGTCCGGCACGCGGAAGAGGGAGGCCACGGGGCCGAAAATCTCCTCGCGGTAGGCGGGGGATTCCGGCGGAATGTCGGTGAGGACCGTGGGCGCGTACCAGTTGCCGCCGGGCCGCGCGCGCGTGCCGCCGGTGAGGACTCGCGCACCCATTTCGACGGAGCGGCGGACCTGATCCTCCACGCTCTGCAGGATGTCCGGTGTGGCGAGTGGGCCGATCTCGGTCACGGGGTCGAGCGGATCGCCGATGCGCAGCGCCTCCATCCCGGCGACGAAGCGCCGCTCGAAATCGGCGTACACCGCCTCGTGCACGATGAAACGCTTCGCCGCGATGCACGACTGGCCGTTGTTGAGGGTTCGCGCTCGCACCGCCGTGGTCGCCGCCGCCGCCACGTCCGCGCTGGGGAGGACGATGAAGGGGTCGTTCCCGCCCAGCTCCAGGACCGCCTTCTTGATGCGCTTGCCCGCTCGTTCGGCGACGGCGCTCCCGGCTCGGGTGCTCCCGGTCAAGGTCACCGCGCGTATGCGCGGGTCGTCGATGATCCCGGCGACCTGCTCGGTCTCCGCCAGCAGCGTTTGGAAGACCCCCTCACCGAACCCGGCGCGCCGGAAGATGTCTTCGATGGTCAGCGCGCAGCGTGGGACGTTGGAGGCGTGCTTCAGCACGGCGACATTCCCGGCCAGGAGCGCGGGCGCGGCGAAGCGGAAGACCTGCCAGAAAGGGAAGTTCCAGGGCATCACGGCCAGCACCGGTCCCAGCGGCTGGTAGCGGATGAAGCTCCGCACGGCGCTGCTCTTCACCTCCTCGTCCGCGAGGAAGCGTTCTCCGTGCTCGGCGTAGTAGCGGCAAGCCGAGGCGCACTTCTCCGCCTCGGCCACCGCAGCGCCGATCGGCTTCCCCATCTCCAGCGTCATGATCCGCCCGAGCGCGCCCTTTTCGCGCTCGAGGATCTCGGCGGCGCGGACCAGCCGGTCGGCGCGCTCGGCGAAAGAGGTAGCGCGGTGCGCGAGGAAGGCCGCCCACGCGCGCCCGAGGCGCTCGTCGATCCCGACGTCGCTGATCGTCTGGAACGTCTCCAGCACCTCCCCGCTGGCGGGGTTTACGCTCTGTAGCATGCGATGGAGAGAGTGCGAGAGTGCGGAGTGCGAAAGTGCGGGAGCACGGTTACTTTCGCACTCTCGCACTCTCGCACTTCCGCACTATATGGTCCCATGAGCTTCGCGCATCTGACACTGCCCACCCAGGACGTCGGGCGGACGTCGTCGTTCTTCGAGAAGACGCTGGGTTATTCCCGCTGGCCGGTGCCCGGGAACACGCCCGTCGAGGCGCTATGGCTGGACCTCGGTCGCGGGCAGGAGATGCACGTCTTCTTCGTGGAGGGATTCCAGGTATCTCCGTTCGAGAGCGAGTTCGGCCGGCACGTGGCGCTCTTCCATCCACTCGCGGACTTCCCCGCCCTCAAGGAGCGACTGCTCGCCGAGGGAGCGGAGCTGGTGGACGAGATACGCCCCACCCCCTTCGAGCGCTTCTTCTTCCGCGAGCCGGTGAACGGCTACTTCTTCGAGATCGTGGACGCGGATCGCCCCGGACGCAGGTACTAGGCGCCCTTCGCGGTCCACTTCGACCAGTAGAAGGTCATCGGGGCCGCGCCGGTGTTCTTGATGCCGTGCATCGTGTTCCCGGCGGTGTACATGATGGCGCCCGGCCCGACCTGCGTGACCTTGCCGTCCACTTCGATCTCGCCCGTACCCGAGGCGACGATCATGAACTCCTCCTCGGGATGCTGGTGCGGCGGGTGCGGGATGCCCCCGGGGTCGAGCACCGCCATCCCGGTGGATACCGCGCTGAGCATGTCGGTCGGCCCGTTGTACATCGCGTACACGGTGCAGCCCGTGAACTCCTCCTTCGTGACGCGGCTCGGGTCGAGCACCCCGTCGGGGAGCTTGGGGGCGCTCGTCTGATTGATGACGACGGCTTCCTTTTCTGACATCGTACTCGGGGCTGATGGGTTGGTGAGTGCGAGAGCGGGTGCGAAAGTAATACGACTCTCGCACTTTCGCACTTTCGCGCTCTCGCACTACCCGTTCGCCATCTCCATGAGCGCGCGCACGGCGACGGCGGCAGCGGGGAGGGAGGCGGTGCCGGCTTCGCGGAGCTCCTGCAGAATGGTGAAGTACAGCTCCGCCTCCCGGGCGTGCGTGTTCTCGTACTCGGCGAGGCACTCGGCGACGCTGCTCCCCCGCTGCTCCTGGCAGCTCAGCACCTGGTGCGCGATGGCGCGGTGGGCGCGGTTGACGTCGGCGATCAGAGACTGGCCGAGGCGCTTGGCCCACGCCTCGTCGCCCATGGAGTCACGCAGCGCCTGCTGGAGCCAGGCGGAGCCGAGCCGCTCCGAGATCAGATAGTAGGCGCGCGCCGTCTCCACCGCGTCGGTCCCCGCTTCCCGGGCGACGCGGACGGTATCGAGAAGCTCGGGGAGGAAGCGCAGAGTGATGAGTCGCGCGGCGAGGGTGTCGTCCACGCCGAGCTCCCGCAGCTCCTGCATTCGGTCGGCGAAGAGCTGGCGATCCTCGCCGGCGACGACGTCGTCGAAGCCGCCGCGCAGGCGGGCCAGCCCCTCCAGGTGCTCCTCGATGACCGCGGACGGCGTGGCCGTGGGGGCGACGTTGTTGAGCATCCAGCGGGTGGTGCGCTCCAAGACGCGGGCGAGGCCGAAATACCAGCGGTAGACGGTCTCCATCGGGAAGGTCCCCTCGAGCTGCTCGAGGTCCGCGCGGATCTCGCTGGCTCCGGCCAGCTCGCTCGCGATGTACCACGCCCACACCACGTCCTCCACGCCGCGCCCGCTGTCCCGCGCCACGCGGTGCAGGAACGAGGAGCCCATCAGGTCCACCAGGTCGCTGACCAGGTAGGTGGTGATGATCTCGCGGCGGAGGCGATGCTCCTGCAGGCGCTTCGGGCCCGTCGCGCGCACCGCCACCGCCGGGAAGTACCGCACCAGGTACTTCAGGGTGGCGGGCTCGTCCGGCAGGGTCGATTCCAGCAGCCGCGCGCCGGCAGTGAGCTTGGCGAAGGCCAGCAGGACGCAGAGCGTCGGGCGGGTGAGCCCGATGCCGTCACGGGCGCGGTCCTGCAGCTCGTCGCTGCTGGGGATGCCATCCGAGGTGCGCTCCAGCACCCGATCCCGCTCGAACGAGGTGATCAGCGCGGTGAAGTCGCCGAGCGCTTCGCGGCTGCGCGTCTCATCCAGCGACACCGCGAGCGACTGGCTGATGTTGTTGTGCAGGACCAGCCGGTTCACCTCCTCGGTCATCTCCTCCAGCAGCGTGTTCCGCTCCTCCAGCGTCAGCTCGCCGCCGGCGACGAGCGGCCCCACCAGGATCTTCAGGTTCACCTCGTGGTCGGACATGTCGACGCCGGCGGAGTTGTCGAGCGCGTCCGTGTTGATGCGGCCGCCCAGCAGCGCGTAGCTGATGCGCGCGCGTTGGGTGAACCCCAGGTTGCCGCCCTCGCCGACCACCTTGCAGCGCAGCATGTCGGCATCGACCCGCACCGGGTCGTTGCTCGAGTCGCCGACTTCCGCGTGCGTCTCCTCGCGGTCCTTCACGTAGGTGCCGATTCCGCCGTTCCAGAGCAGCTCCGCGGGAGCGGAGAGAACCGCGCGGATCAGCGCCTCGCCGTCGAGCCGGTCGACGGCGGGGTCGATGCCCAGCGCCACCTTCGCCTCCTCGGTCAGCGCCACTTCCTTCGAGGCGCGCGGGACGATCATGGCGCCCGCGGAGAGCTTGGTACGGTCGTAGTCCTCCCAGCTCGACCGGGGTAGCGCGAAGAGGCGCTCCCGCTCGACGAAGGACGACTCCGGATCGGGGTCGGGATCGATGAAGACGTGCCGATGGTCGAAGGCGGCGAGCAGCCGGATCTGCCGGGACAGCAGCATGCCGTTTCCGAACACGTCGCCGCTCATGTCGCCCACACCCACGACCGTGAACGGCTCCGCCTGGATGTCCTTTCCCATCTCCCGGAAGTGCCGCTTGACGCACTCCCACGCGCCGCGCGCGGTGATCCCCTCCTCCTTGTGGTCATAGCCGTACGACCCGCCGGAAGCGAAGGCGTCGCCGAGCCAGAAGCCGTACTCCGCCGCGAGCGCGTTGGCGATGTCGGAGAACGTCGCGGTGCCCTTGTCGGCGGCGACGACGAGGTAGGTGTCGTCGCCGTCGTGGCGCACGACCCGCGGCGGCGGGACGACCTGACCGTCCTGCAGGTCGTCGGTGAGGTCGAGCAGCCCGCTGATGAACGTGCGGTAGCTGCGCCTCCATCTCCTTCATCATCGCGTCGCGCTCGGGGAGCACGCGTTTGGTGATGAAGCCGCCCTTGGATCCGCTCGGGACGATTACCGCGTTCTTGACGATCTGCGTCTGCACGAGGCCGAGCACCTCGATTCGATAGTCGTCCGGCCGGTCCGACCAGCGGATGCCGCCGCGCGAGATGGGCGCGGCACGCAGGTGAATGCCCTCCATGCGGGCCGAGAAGACGAAGACCTCGTACAGCAGCCGGCTCTTCCGAAGCTCCTCGATGTCGGCGCAGCGGATCTTCAGCGATATGTAGGGCACCCCCCCGCTCCGGCCCACGGGGTCGGCGCCCCCGTGTCTGAAGTAGTTGGTGCGCGTCGTCCCTTCGACCAGGTTCACGATGCGGCGCAGCGCCCGGTCGTCGGCCAGCGTGGTCACCTTCTCGAGCTCCACGGCGATGGACGAGCGTAGTTCGGAGACGGAGGTCTCCAGTTGCCGGTTGCCAGTTGCCAGTCCGGCCTTGGAACTGCTGGACTGGAGACTGGCGACTGGAGACTGTAGACCAGGGTCCAGCCGTGCGCTGAACAGCTCCAGCGTCAGCCGGGCCAGCAGGGGATAGCGTGCCAGGGCGCGGGCTACTCCGGTGCGAGTCGGGACGGCGCCGATCTGGAAGGCGTAGTTGGCGTAGGCGCGCAGAACGTCGACCTCGCGCCAGCGGAGGCCGGCGGTGAGGACGAGGGCGTTGAAAGGGTCGCTCGCCGCGTCTCCCTCGCGGATGGCGAGGAGCGCCTCCGAGAGAAGCTCGGCGCGGTCGGTCGGGATCCGCTCGCCCTCGGGATTCTGCACCGCGAAGGAGTAGATCATCACGTCCGGGAGCTGCGGCCCCGACACGGTGAAGGGGGCGACCTCGACCACGCGCAGACCGGAATTGTCGAGCACAGGCATGAAATCGGAGAGTACCAGCCGCTCGCCCGAGAGGTACAGCTTCAGTTCCATGGCGCCATGGATCGCCTCTTCCCGCCCGCGGGCCTCGAACAGGGCGATGGACACCGCGCCGCCGTCCGCCTTCAGCCGCTCCAGTTCAAGGACGTCATGCACGGCCTCGTCCGGCGCGTTCGCCGCACGGTACTCCTCGTTGAAAGCGGGCGCGTAGATGGGGAGGAGCCGGTGCGCCTCGGTCTCCCCGGCGGTGTGGACCAGCTCGTCCAGCAGGCGGTCGTCCCAGGAGCGGATGATCTGCCGGATCTCGTTCTCGATCGCCTCGTGAGAGGGGGCCTCGAGCGTCTCGGGGCGCGCGGAAAGGTAGAAGTGGAGCCGCGCCTGATCGCCGGCGCTCATCGCGAGGAAGTAGTTGAGCACCTCGCCCTGGAAGCGGGCGGTCAGCGCCTCCTGGATCCGCTGGCGCACCTCGCCGCTGAAGCGACCTCGCGGCAGGATCACCATGACGCTTACGCCCCGCCCGAGCGGGTCCAACCGCAGCGTGACCCGCACCTGATTGGTGAAGATCAGGCTGAGTACCGTCTGAACCTCGCGCTCCAGCTCGGCCGTCGAGGCCTGCAGCAGCTCCTCCTTCGGCATGGAGTTGAAGATCGTGATGATCTCCTTGTAATCGTGCGACCCGGGAGGGGCGCCGGACGAGTCGAGGATCTGCTGCAGCTTCTCGCGCAGGATCGGGATCGCCTCGGCGCGCTCGGCGTAGGCCTTGGAGGTGAAGAGGCCGAGGAAGCGCCGCTCGCCGGAGACGCGCCCGCGCTCGTCGAGCACCTTCACCCCGATGTAATCCATCCGCCCCCGGCGGTGCACCGTCGACTCCGCGTTGGACTTGCTGACGATGAGCAGCGGCCCGCTGGTCACCCGCGTGCGCACTCCCTCCTCGATCTGCGACAGCGGCACCGGCCGCGCCCAGGACGAGGACTCCTCGTCGCGGAGGATACCCAGCCCGGTACCGCGCTCGACCTCGATCGTCGGCCGCTTGCCGTGGCTGATCCGGTAGGAGCGCGAGCCCAGGAAGACGAAGTGCCCGTCCTGGAGCCAGCGCAGGAAGTTGGCGACTTCCTCGACCTCGTCGCTCCGGTCGGGGAACTCGTCCTCGAACTCTCCGAGCATCGCGACCGTATCGGCGAGGGCGCGGAGCATGGCTTCGAAGTCGTCCGTGGCGGCGACCACGTCTCCGAGTCGCCGCTCGACCTCCGCGCGGATCTGCTCCTTGCGCGCGGGATCGTCGATCCGCGCCAGCTCGATGTGGACCAGCGCCTCCGCCGTCCCCTCCGTCGAGTCGCCGATACGGACGATCTCCCCCGCCTCGTCCCGCTCCACGCCCACGATCGGATGGATGAAGTTGCGGATCGCGAGGTTCTCGGCGCTCAGGTACTCGCGGACGCTGTCCACCACGAAGGGCCGGTCGTCGACCACCGCGCGGATGACCGTCACCGACGCTTCCCAACCCTCCTCTTCCGGGTCCACGACCTGGACGCTCAACCCGGCGCGGGCGTCCTGGAGAAACCGGAAGGCGCCCGCGGTCAGGGCCGCGACGTCGTCGATCGACCGCTCGTCCGCCAGGTGGCGCGGGACCCTGGTGAAGAACTCTCGCGCGAAGGCGCAGAGCAGCGACGCGTTTTCCGCGTCACTCTCGGCGAGCAAGCCGCATAGGTCGTCGGCGAGCGCGGTGCCGGCGAGGGCGAGTGGGGAGCCGGCGAGATCGATGGGGGTGGTGGTCATTGGGCTGCGATCCGGACGGAGGGACCTCGAAATCTACCCTGACGCGCGGCGGCGCGTTGCGGATAGGCGCAGGTCCGTCCGGTGTCGCACGGTCCGGACCAGCGGCGGTGGGCCGCGCCCGGCGTGAGGGTGACCACTGCTACCGGAGCGTGGCAACGGCTTGCGCGGTCAGGCCGGCGATCGGTTTCGCTGGCGGCCTGGTCTGATCGGAAAGGCGTCGGTTGGAGCGTACCGGCTACATGCCTATCCGCCGGCGCGCCGTTTTGGATTCAGCTTCGGGGGAACGGAGCGGAGATAGAGCCACACCGCGCGAATCTCATCATCGGTCATCTGACCGGCTGCCACCCACGGCATCACCTGATCGATGCGGGTGTGGTTGGGCCGCAGCCCAGAGCGCAGCGCCCGGAAGAAGTCGGCCTCCGTCCATCGGCCGATTCCTGTCTCCCGATCTGGAGTGATGTTGGTCGCACCCGGAGGAGGCCCGCTACCGCCCGAAAGGTCCGGAAGATGACACCCGGTACATCGACCTACGAGTGTCAGGTACTTCCCGTAGGTGACGCTTACCGCCGGGGCTGGGGCAGGCGGCGGGGGTGAACCGTGATCGATCAAACGCGCCGGGATCAATGGGAACCGCGGAGACAGCGACAATGCCCGTGCGACGGGACCCACTCGTCTTGCTGGAACTTCGCGGTCGACCGGGGGAATGCTCCGCATGAACCCG
>JAHWJV010000095.1 GCA_019348265.1 Gemmatimonadota bacterium | reverse complement strand
GACCGACCCGTCCTGGGAGTAGATCGCCCAGCCGTCGTCGCCCATCCGGACCATGTGGCGCCCGGCGGTGGTCATCGGCTCGATCGCCAGGACCAGTCCCTCCTCGAGCGGCATCCCCCGGCCACGCCTGCCGTAGTTCGGGACCTGCGGCTCCTCATGAGGGGAGCGACCGATCCCGTGGCCCACCAGGTCGCGAACGATGCCGTATCCGGCGCGGTCGGCGACTTCCTGGATCGCGGCGCCGACGTCGCCGAGGCGCTGGCCGGCGTGCGCCTCCGCGATGCCGGCCTGCAGCGACCGCCGCGTGGTTTCCAGCAGTGCGGTGAGTTCCGGTCCGACCTCACCGACCGGCAGCGTGACCGCCGCGTCCGCGTAGAACCCCTCGAGCTTCACGCCGCAGTCGATGCTCACCACGTCGCCATCGGTCAGCCTGCGGCGGCCGGACGGGATGCCGTGCACCACCTCGTGATTCACACTGGTGCAGAGCGTCGCGGGGAAGCCGTAAAGACCCTTGAACGCCGGCTCCGCGCCCGGGTGCCCGAGAATGAACTCCTCCGCGAACAGATCCAGATCGGCCGTGGTAGCTCCGGGGACGACCCGCGCCGGGATCTCGCTGTACAGATCCGCGATAATGGCGCCCGCCCGGGCGATCACATCGATCTCCTCCGGCGTCTTGAGCGATATCAAGGGCGAAGTGCGGCCAGGATCTCGGTCTGAACCACGTCGATCGCTCGGGCTCCGTTCACCCGATGTACCGGCACGCCGACCTGCTCCTAGAACTCGACGAGAGGGGCGGTCATCGCGTCATAAACAGCCAGGCGATGGCGGACCGTCTCCACACTGTCGTCCGGCCGCTGGATCACGCGGTCCGCCACGGCTGGAGGAGGCGGGTTGTGGCGGAGGTGGTAGACCTCGCCCGTGGCCGGGTCGGTGCGTCGCCCGGACATCCGCTCCACGATCGCGTCGGCCGGTACCTCAAGTGCCAGCACGGCGTTCAGCGCCCGGCCCTCGTCGGCGAGGATCTCCTGTAGCGCCCGCGCCTGCCCGACCGTGCGCGGAAAGCCGTCGAAGATCGCCCCGGTGCGTGCCGCGTCGGCCCGGAGCGCTTCACGGACCAGCCCGAGGATCACATCGTCCGGAACGAGCTCGCCGGCGTCCATGTAGCTCCTGGCTTTGAGGCCGAGGTCCGTCCCCGCCCGAACCGCGAGCCGGAGGATGTCCCCCGTCGCGATCTTGGGGACCCCGAGTCGCTCGGCGAGCAAGCTTCCCTGGGTTCCCTTCCCCGCACCCGGAGCGCCAAGAAGAATCAGATGCATTGAAAACAGTGACCAGTTACCAGTTGCCAGTCACCAGTCCGGACTGCAGACTGGCGACTGGTAACCGGCGACTACATATAACGCTGCCTGCCGCGGAACTTCACGCGCCCCCGCTTCATGAAGCCGTCGTAATGGCGGAGCAAGAGGTGCTGTTGCATCTGCTGCACCGTGTCGAGCCCGACGCCGACGACGATCAGAAGGCCGGTCCCGCCGATGATGCTGCCGAGGAAGGACACTCCCATCGCATCGAAGATGGCGAACGGGACGATCGCGATCCCGATCAGGAACAGTGAGCCGGGAAGAAGGATCCGAGTGAGCACGCGGTCGATGTACTCGGCCGTGCGCGCGCCGGGCTTCACCCCGGGAATGAACGCCCCCTGCTTCTTCAGGTTCTCCGCGAGATCCACCGGGTTGAAGATGATCGCGGTGTAGAAGTACGTGAAGAACAGGATCAGGACGCCAAACGACAGGTAGTAGGCCGAGCTTCCCGGGGCGAACCAGAGCGCCATGTTCTGCGCCCAGTTCGCGTCCGAGAAGGAGGCAAACGTGCTGGGGACGACGATGATCGACTGGGCGAAGATGATCGGCATCACGCCCGAGGCGTTCAGCCGAAGGGGGATGAACGACTTCTGCCCCTCCCGGATCCTGCCGCGCCCCATCACCTTCCGTGGGATCTGCACCGGGATCTTCCGGGCCGCCATCGTGACCGCGATCGTGCAAGCGATCACGGCGAGCATGATGATGAAGAGCAACACGACTTCGATGATGGAGATCTCGTCGACCCGCACCAGCTCGGCCGTCTGCGCGATCGCGGACGGGAAGCTCTCGATGATCGAGAAGAAGATGAGCAAGCTCATCCCGTTGCCGATGCCGCGGTCGGTGATCTGCTCGCCGAGCCACATCACGAAGATGGCGCCGGTCGTGAGCGCCAGGATGGTCAGGAGCTTGAAGCTGAAGCCCGGGTTGGCCACGGCCCCGGGAATACCCTCGAGGAACACCGAGTAGCCGTACGCCTGTACGACCGACAACGCCACGGTGGCGTAGCGGGTGTACTGGGTCAGCTTCTTTCGGCCTTCCTCGCCCTCCTTCTGCATCCGCTCCACCGTGGGGAACACCGCGGCGAGCAGCTGGAACATGATGCTCGCCGAGATGTAGGGCATGATCCCCAGCGCGAACACCGTAGCGCGCGACAGTCCGCCACCCACGAACATGTCGTAGATGCCGAAGACCGTCCCCTGGAGCTGCCCGGCGAATTCCTGCAGCGCCTGCACATTGATCGCTGGGACGACGACGTGCGCGCCCAGACGATAGATGAGCAGGATCATGAGCGTGAAGAGGATCTTCTCCTTCAGCTCCGGAATCCGGAAAAGGTTCGCGACGGGATTCGACATGATCAGGCGATCTCCTGGACGGTGCCGCCGAGCCCTTCGATCTTCTGGCGGGCGCTCTGGCTGAAGCGGTGCGCCGACACGGTGACCTTGCGGGTCAGGTCGCCCGTGCCCAGCACCTTCACCGGGCGGCCGGCGTGCCCGATCAGGCCGCGGTCCTTCAGGGTCTCGGGGGTGATGGGCCCCTCGCCCTCGAGCGTTTCCAGCTGGTACAGGTTCACCACCTGGTACTCCACGCGGTTCGGGTTGGTGAACCCCCGCTTGGGCTGCTGGCGGTGGATGGGCATCTGGCCGCCCTCGTACCCGGGCTTGCCGCCGCCGGGGCCGTGGTGGCCGGCGCGCGCCTTGGAGCCCTTGTGCCCCTTGCCCGCCGTCTTGCCGGTGCCGGACCCGGTGCCGCGGCCCAGCCGCTTGGTGTCGCGGTGCGACCCTTCGGGCCGGCGCAGATTGCTAAGGTCAGCCATTGGTCTCCTGCCCGTCCGTTTCCTCGACCTTCACGAGGTGCCGGACCTGAAAGATCATCCCGCGGATGGCGGCGTTGTCCTCCTGGATCACAGACCGCTGGTGCTTGAGGCCCAGCGCCCGCAGCGTCCGGCGCTGCCCCTCGGGGGCGCCGGAGTAGCTCTTGGTCTGCGTGATCTTGAGCTTAGCCATGGCGGCCGCCTCCGATCGCCTCTACGGGCACGCCGCGCTCCATCGCCAGCTGCTCGCGGGTGGTGAGCCCCTGCAGCGCGTCGAGCGTGGCGAGCACCATGTTGAACGGGTTGTTCGACCCGAGGCTCTTGGTCAGGATGTCGTGCACCCCTGCGCACTCCAGGACAGCGCGCACCGCGCCGCCAGCGATCACGCCCGTACCGGCGCGAGCCGGCCGGAGCAGGACCTTGCCGGCGCCGGAGTGACCCGTGATCTCGTGCGGGACGGTGCCGCTCTGGACGGGAACCGTCACCATCGAGCGACGGGCCGCATCCAGCGCTTTGCGTACCGCCTCAGACACCTCGTTCGCCTTCCCCATCCCGATCCCGATCTTCCCCGCCTGGTCGCCGACGGCCACCAGCGCAGAGAAGGAGAACCGCCGGCCGCCCTTGACGACCTTGGCGACGCGGTTGATGTGGATGACGTTCTCCTTGAACTCCGACTCGCGTGGGCCGCCTCGGCCGCCGCGATCGCCGCCGCCGCCGCGCTCGCCGCGGTCGCCGCCGCCACGACCACCCCGGTCGCCGCCGCCGCCCCGGTTCTCGCCACCGCCCTGACCGCCGCGGCCACCACCGAAGCCACCGCCACCACCGCCGCCACGACCACCCTGCTGTCCGCCCTGTTCTCTTGCCATGTGTGCCCCCTTAGAACTCGAGGCCGCCCTCGCGGGCGCCTTCAGCGAAGGCCTTCACACGGCCATGATACAGATAGCCGCCCCGGTCGAAGACCACCTTGGTGATTCCCTGCTCCTTGGCGCGCTCGGCGAGGAGCTTGCCGGCCAGCCGGCCGCGCTCCGCCTTGGACAGCTCGCCGCCCTCTTTTACCGCCCCCGCCAGCGTCGAGATCCCGAGCAACGTCACGTTGCGCGTGTCGTCGATCACCTGCGCCTCGATGTTGTTCAGTGAGCGGTAGACGGCGAGCCGCGGCCGCTCCGTCGTTCCGACTACCTTCTTGCGAACTCGGCGGTGACGGCGATCTCGCCGTACGCGCCGCTCATTGGTCTTGGTTGCCATGATCGATCCCTGTAAGTGACTATTGCGATGATCCGCTCTAAGATCCCTCGGTCGCTCCGCGCCCTCAGGAGAACGGCTGCGCCGTTACTTGCCGCCGGCCTTGCCGGCCTTGCGGCGGATCACCTCGCCCTGGTACTTCACGCCCTTGCCCTTGTAGGGCTCCGGCGGACGCAGCGACCGGATCTCAGCCGCTACCTGCCCGACCACCTCTTTGTTCGCGCCCTCTACCTCGACCACCGTCGGCGAGACCGCGCGAAGGGTGATCCCCTCCGGCGCGCGATACTCGATCGGGTGCGAGTAGCCCAGCGCGAGGTTCAGCCCGAAGGGCCGGTTCTCGGCACGATAGCCGACGCCGACGATCTCGAGCGTCTTCTTGAATCCCGTGGTCACGCCGTCGATCATGTTCGCGACGAGCGTGCGCGACAGACCGTGCAGCGCCCGATGCTGCCCTTCGTCCGTCGGGCGCTTGATGGTGATGACACCATCTTCGCGCTCGATGATCATGTCGCGGTGCAGTGTGCGCTCCAGCGTCCCGCGCGGTCCCTTCACGCGGACCAGGCTCCCTTCGATCGTGACGTCCACGCCCTGTGGAACCGTGATCGGCTTCCGTCCAATTCGTGACATGGCTCTCCCCCTTACCAGACGATGGCGAGGAGCTCGCCACCCACCTTGTTTTCGCGCGCGGCGCTGTCCGTCATCACACCCCGAGAGGTGGAGAGGATGGCCATCCCCATTCCGTTACGGACGCGCGGGATCTCCTGCACCCCCACATACTTGCGGAGCCCAGGCTTGGATACGCGGCGCAGCTCGCGGATGACGGGTTTGTCCTGATAGTACTTCAGGTAAAGCCGCAGCACCTGGTGCGTGGCGTCGTCCAGAACCTTGTAGTCGTGGATGTAGTGATTCTCTTTGAGAATCCGGGCGACTTCGATCTTCAACTTCGATACGGGCATGTCGACGCGCCGAAGGCGCGCCTGACCCGCGTTGCGCACGCGGGTCAACATGTCCGCGATGGGATCCGTCATCATGCGGTTGTTCTCCTATAGTATCCGGCGAAGCCGCCGGACTGGTAGGAAGTGAATGAAAAACAGCTGCCAGTTACCAGTTGCCAGCTACCAGTCGGACTGGCAACTGGATACTGGCAACTGGAGACCTCGCTACCAGCTCGCCTTGCGCACGCCAGGGATCTCACCCCGAAGTGCCTGCTCCCGGAAGCAGATGCGGCAGAGGCCGAACTTGCGCAGGAATGCGCGCGGCCGTCCGCAGCGGTTGCACCGGTTGTAACCACGGACGCCGAACTTCGGCTTCCGGTTGGACTTCTCGATCAGAGACTTGCGCGCCATGAGATTCTCGGTCGTTGAATGTCGCGGATCGGCCTAGCTCGGGCTGACCTGCACCGGCGTCTCGCCCCGGAAGGGCATTCCCAGCTCGCGAAGGAGCGCCATCCCCTCGTCGTCGCGGTCCGTCGACGTCACGAACGTGATGTCCATCCCGTGGATCTTGTTGACCTTGTCGTAGTCGATCTCCGGGAAGATCAGCTGCTCCTTCACCCCGACGGTGTAGTTCCCGCGCCCGTCGAACGAGCGGGAGGGAAGCCCCCGGAAGTCACGAATCCGCGGCACCGCGACGTTTACGAAGCGATCGAGGAACTCGAACATCCGCTCGCGCCGCAGCGTCACCGTCACGCCGACCGGCATTCCCTCGCGGAGCCCGAAGTTCGAGATCGCCTTCTTCGCCTTGCGGATCGACGCCTTCTGCCCCGTGATCAGCCCGATCTCCTGCACCACCGACTCGAGCAGCTTCGCGTTCTTTCCCGCCTCGCCGACCCCGACGTTGATGACGATCTTCTCCAGCTTCGGGGTCTGCATGGTCGACTTGAAGCTGAACTGCTCCTGCAGCTTCGGGCGGACCTGCTCCTCGTAATACCGCTGTAGCCGCGGCTTCTCCGCCGGCTTCGCGGTCACCTTCCCGGGCTGCGCCTGCGCCTGCGCGGCGTCTTCCGCTGTCTTCTTGGCCATCTGAATCTCCTGTCGCTCCGTATCCCGCCGGTCTTCCCCGGCGGGGCGGTCACGCGTGTAAAGGCTATCAGCTATCGGCTATCGGCTATCAGTCTTTCAGGACTGAAAACGAACTGACCGAAGACTTTTTATCGGGTCGCTCTGGGGAGTGCGCGGCCGGACTTGGCGGCTACGCGGTCCTTGGTGCCGTCGTCGTTCTGCTTTGTGCGCAGACGCGTGGGCTTGCCGGTCTCCGGGTCCAGGAGCATCACGTTCGAGGCGCTGATCGGCGCCTCGAAGCTGATGATGCCACCCTCCGGGCTGACCGCAGAGGGACGCATGTGGCGCTTGCGAAGGTTGACCCCCTCGATCACCACGCGGTTCTTCTCACGGTCGACGCGGAGGACCGTCCCCTCCTTGCCGCGCTCGTTGCCCCGCATCACCTGGACGCGGTCGCCCTTGCGGACGAAGAGCTTCGAGGGTGCCGTCTTGTTCGACGCGCCGGACCGGACGGTTCGCTTGAGGGCCATTACAACACCTCCGGGGCGAGCGACACGATCTTCATGAACTTCTTCTCGCGCAGCTCCCGGCCGACCGGCCCGAAGATGCGGGTGGCGCGGGGCTCGCCCGCGTCATTGATGATCACCGCGGCGTTCTCGTCGAAGCGGATGTAGGAGCCGTCCTTGCGGCGCTGCTCCTTGCGAGTGCGAACAACGACCGCCTTCGCCACGTCGCCCTTCTTCACCGTTCCGTCCGGGAGCGCGTCCTTCACCGCGACGACCACGATGTCGCCGATGCGCGCGTAGCGGCGCTTGCTGCCGCCGAGAACGCGGATTACGAGCGCGCGCTTGGCGCCGCTGTTGTCCGCGATCTTGACGATGGATTCTTGCTGGATCATTGCAGTTCGCTATCGGCTATCGGCTATCGGCTATCGGTCGGAAGCGATCCTGAAGGACCGATAGCCGATGACCGATAGCTGATAGCCTCAGGTTTTTACTTCGCGCGCTCGACGGCTTCGACGACCCGCCACCGCTTCAGCTTGCTCAGGGGGCGCGTCTCCATGATGCGGACGACGTCGCCAATCCGGTACTCGTCGTTCTCGTCGTGAGCGTGGTACTTCTTGGTCCGCGTCACCTGCTTTCCGTACAGCGGGTGAGCGTACCGGCGCTCCACGACGACCACGACCGTCTTGTTCATCTTATCGGAGACCACGGTGCCGACGCGCGTCTTGCGGCGGTTCCGGTCGGTCTGCTGCTCGCTCTGTTCCGCGGCCATCAGCTTGCGCCCTCAGTCAGAAGTTCCCGTTCCCGCAGCACCGTCTTCAGGCGCGCGATGTCCTTGCGGAGCGTGCGAAGGAGCATCGGGTTCTCGAGCTCCTGCGTCGCGGAGCGGAAACGAAGCCGGAACAGCTCCTCCTGCAGCTGCGTGATTCGCGCGTCGATCTCGTCGACGCTCAGATCACGAATCTCTCCCGTCTTCATTCGCCACCTCCAACGCCCTGTCGGACGATGATCTTGCAGCGGACCGGCAGCTTCGCCGCTGCGAGCTCCAGCGCGCGCTTCGCCACGTCCTCCGGGATGCCCTCGATCTCGAACATCATCCGGCCCGGCTTCACGACGGCGACCCAGCCCTCCGGATTACCCTTACCCTTGCCCATCCGGACCTCGAGAGGCTTCTTCGTGATGGGCTTATCCGGGAAGATGCGGATCCACACCTTGCCGCCACGCTTCATGTGACGGGTCATGGCGATACGAGCGGCCTCGATGGAGCGGTTGGAGATCCAGCCGCGATCGAGCGCCTGCAGGCCGTATTCGCCGAAGGCCACGGTGTTGCCGCGCTGCGCGCTGCCGCGCATGCGCCCCTTCATCTGCTTCCGGTACTTTACTCGCTTGGGAGCTAGCATGATCTCTATCCCTCTTAGGCGACGTCGCTGGAGTACGTCCGGCCACGGCGGTCCTCGACGACTTCACCCTTGAAGACCCAGACCTTCACGCCGATCGTCCCGAACGTCGTCCGCGCGGTCGACTGTGCGTAGTCGATGTCGGCCCGCAGCGTGTGCAGCGGGATGCGGCCTTCTTTGTATCCCTCGGTGCGCGCGATCTCGGCGCCGTTCAGGCGACCTGCCAGCTGCACCTTGATCCCCTCGGCTCCGGCCCGCATCGCGTTCTGCACCGATCGCTTCATCGCGCGGCGGAACGAGACGCGCTGCACCAGCTGATGGGCGATGCTGTCGGCGACCAGCTGCGCGTCGATCTCGGGGCGCTTCACCTCTTCGACGTTGATCGCCACTTCGCTCGTCGTCAGCCGGCCGAGCTCGTCGCGGAGCTTGTCGACCTCGGAGCCGCCCTTGCCGATCACCACGCCCGGACGAGCCGTGTGGATGGTCAAGATGACCTTCTGCGGCTTGCGCTCGATCTCCACCTGCGAGAGCGATGCGTGCCCCAAGCGCTGGTGCAGATACTTCCGGAGGCTCTCATCCTCCTGCAGCAGCTTCGGGAAGTTCCGCTCGGCGTACCAGCGCGACTTCCACGTCTTAACGATTCCGAGCCGGAACCCTGTCGGATGGACTTTCTGTCCCACGGCTACTCCTTGCGGTCGACGACGATGGTGATCTGGCTGGAGCGCTTGATGCGCGGCGCGGCGCGGCCCATCGCCGCGGCACGGAAGCGCTTCAGGCGCGGCCCCTCGTTCACGTAGGCCTCCCGGACCACGAGCTCGTCGGCGTCAAGGAGGGAGCCCCCCGTGTCGGCCTTCTGCTGTGCGTTGGCAACCGCGGAACGGAGCGTCTTCTCGATCGGACGCGAGGCGGCTTTCTTCGAGAACTTCAGGATCGAGTACGCCTCGTTCACGTCGCGACCCCGGATCAGGTCGGCCACGAGACGTACCTTTCGCGGGGACATCCCCACGTTTTTCGCGATGGCATGGGCCTTCATTATGATCTCTCCTCTGCTCGGCTTAGCGGGCCTTCGCCCGCTTGTCGACCATCTTGCCCGCGTGGCCCCGGAAGGTCCGCGTCGGAGCAAACTCGCCGAGCTTGTGACCGACCATGTTCTCCGTGAGGTACACCGGGATGAACTTGTTCCCGTTGTGCACGGCGAGCGTGTGGCCGATGAAATCGGGAGTGATCGTCGAGCCGCGCGCCCACGTCTTCACGACGCGCTTCTCGCCCCTGTCGTTCATCCCGGAGATCTTGTTGAGCAGACTCTCCTGGACGAACGGCCCCTTCTTGAGACTTCTTGGCATTCTCTCTCGCTCTTAGCTGCCCCGGCACTCCCGGGGCGAGATCCACGTGCGTAGTCCAGTGGTGGACGCGAATGCGGACGCCTCGCAGGGCGACCGCAGCCGTGCAATATAATGCAGGGAATAGGGAATAGGGAATAGGGAACAGCCAGCCGGGCGTTTCCCGCTGTTCCCTATTCCCTGTTCCCTATGTCGTGGCTTTGCCGCGCTTGCGGCCGCGCACGATGAACTTGTTGGACGCTTTCTTCTTGTGGCG
>JAHWJV010000094.1 GCA_019348265.1 Gemmatimonadota bacterium | reverse complement strand
GAGCTTCAGCATACCCACGTCCGCACCGGAATAGACCGGGTAGAGGAACGGGAGGGGCCGGACCAGGTGCGGCGCCAGCGCGACCAGCCGCCTCCTCTCCGCGAGCGCCTCGAAGACCAGCTTGAAATGAAAGGTTTCCAGGTACCGCAGTCCCCCGTGGATCAGCCGCGAAGAGCGACTGCTCGTCCCCTGCGCGAAGTCGCCGCCCTCCACCAGCGCCACGCGCAGACCTCGCCCCGTGCCGTCCCGGGCTATGCCCACCCCGGTAATACCGCCGCCGATGACGACCAGATCGAACTCTGCCGCGCGCAGGCGACGCCAGGCCATTTGCCGCGCCGCAGCGGAAAAGGGGGGCGGCGTCGCGTCTACGCTCGCGAGCGAGTGCTCCCTACGATCGTTCACTGTTCGGATTCGGCTCGGGTTCGGCGCGACTCATGCTCCACTGCAGCGCCGCGGTACGCACGTGGCGCGCCGCGCCGGACGCGCCCACGACCTCCCGGGAAGACGGCCCCCGCTCATCACGCGGAAGGCGGCCGAAAACCGTGGCGGCGCTTCGCTTGACACCCCAAGACCGTGAACCATATCTTGGGCGTCGTGTACAAGTGAATGATTTCACAAACTGCGGGTTCTTCAGCCCAGACTTATGCTCAGATCGTATCTTCCGCTGCTGATCCTGCTCGGCCTTTCGGTCGTAAACGCGGTCGGAATGGTCGCGCTTTCGACGGTGGTGAGCCCGACCAAGACGACGCAGGTGAAGTCGGCGCCGTACGAGTCCGGAATGGACCCGATCGGGGATACGCGGGCGAGGTTCTCCGTAAACTTCTACGTCGTGGCGATCCTGTTCATCGTCTTCGACGTGGAAACGGTTTTCCTCCTGCCCTGGGCGGTGGTGATGAGGCAGGTCGGGCTCGCCGGGTTCGCGGCGGCCGGCATGTTCATCTTCATCCTCACGGTTGGATTGGTCTACGAATGGAAGAAGGGAGCGCTCGAATGGGACTGAACCCCGATGAGCCAGATGAGACCCGCCGCGACGCGCATGTAGCGGAGATGAAGGAGAGCGGCGGGCTCCCAGTGCGTACCGCCGAGGCGCAAGGGGGAATATTCTCCGGGGCGCCGGGCTTTCTGACCACGCGGCTGGACACGGTCGTGAACTGGGCACGCGAGAATTCGCTGTGGCCGATGCCGTTCGGCACCGCCTGCTGCGCCATCGAGATGATGGCCACGGCGGCGTCGCGTTACGATCTCGCCCGCTTCGGGATGGAGCGGATGAGCTTCTCGCCGCGGCAGGCGGATCTGCTGATCTGCGCCGGGCGCGTATCGTACAAGATGGCGCCGGTGCTCCGCAGGATCTGGGAGCAGATGCCGCAGCCGAAGTGGTCGATATCGATGGGCGCCTGCGCCTCCTCGGGCGGCGTCTTCGACGTGTACAGCATGGTGCAGGGAATCGACACCATTATCCCGGTCGACGTCTACGTCCCGGGATGCCCCCCGCGCCCTGAAGGCCTGATGTACGGGATCCTGATGATCCAGGAGAAGATCAGGCGGGCTAGCCCGACCGCTGACTGGGTGGCGGACGAGAGCCTGATCGAGGGGCTGCCCACGCTGCCCGCGCAGCACCTGGACCTGGTGACGAGCCCCTTCGGGAACTCGACCCAGCAGAACCGATCGAGCGGTCTGGTCTCGAGCGGCGCCATCGTTCGGCCCAACGATAGACAGCCGTGACGAGAAGCTATCAGTCTCCAGTCGCCAGTCTCCAGTCCGGAATCTTCCGACTGGGGACTGGCGACTGGAGACTGGAGACTAATATCCCATGACTGATCCGAACTTCAAGAAAGGCCTCGACGCCCTCGACCAGGGTCCGGCGCGCGCCGCCGGCGAGACGGTCGAGTCGCCGCCGCCGGCGGGGGATCTGCCGCCGCATCCGACGGTCGACGCGCTGCGCGACACCTTCGGCGAGGCGATCCTGCGGCACGAGGTGGTGTCGGGCGACGAGCACATCGTGTACATCGGGCCGGAGCGGAACCTCGAGATCCTCAGGTGGCTTCGCGATAACCCGGGCGAGCGCTACGACATGCTGCGGGACGTGACGGCGATCGACTACGGCAACGGCGCCTTTCTGCAGCTCGTGTACGAGCTCTGGTCGATCCCCAACCGCCGTCAGCTTCGGATCAAGATCGAGCTGCCGCTCGACCGCCTCGAAGTGGATAGCGTCTATTACGTCTGGCGCGCGTCCGATTGGCTCGAGCGCGAAACGTTCGACATGTTCGGGATCGTCTTCCGCGGCCACCCCGACCTGCGCCGCATCCTGATGCCGTACAATTACGCCGAGGGGCACCCGCTGCGGAAGGATTTCCCGCTGCGCGGGCGGTTCACGCGCGCGGAGCAGACGCGGCGCTCGCTCTCGCTGAAGACCGAGGATCACTACTCCCCGTACGAGGTCGAGCTGGCGAAGCGACTCGGACAGCCGCTCCCCAGCGTGATGGCGGATGATGGCGGCCCGGGCGTTCCGGAATCGGGGATGCCCGGGATAGGAGCTCAATAACATGGCTCAGACCAAGAAGCGCACGGTCGTATACAACGTCACCCGCAATCCGCAGCTCGCCGACGGAGGCGGGCTGGTGCACGCGCCCATCGTACCGGTGGAGGGTGAGGTCGCCTCGGATTTCGACGAGGACATTCACGGCACTCACATGCTCATCAACATCGGGCCGCAGCACCCGGCGACGCACGGGGTGCTGCGCCTGGTGCTGGAGCTCGATGGCGAGACCGTGATCAAGTGCATCCCCCACATCGGGTATCTGCACTCCTCCTTCGAGAAGCTCGGCGAGTACCGGACCTGGAACCAGATCGTCCCGCTCACCGACCGGATGGACTACCTCGCGCCGTTGATCTACAACTGCGCCTACGCGATGGCCGTCGAGAAGATGATGGGCATCGAGGTCACCGAGCGCTGCAAGGTGCTGCGGGTGATCCTGATGGAGATGGACCGGATCTTCTCGCACCTCCTCTGGCTCGGCACCACCGCCATCGATCTCGGCGCCTTCACGGTGTTCCTGTACACCTTCCAGGAGCGGGAGCGCGTCTACAACCTCCACGAGGCGTACACCGGCGCGCGGATCACCACCTCGGCGACGCGGATCGGCGGGATGATGGCCGACCTGCCGGCCGGGTGGATCGAGCAGCTGAACCACTTCGTGAAGACCTTCCCGCGCACGCTGGACGAGGTCGAGACGCTGCTGACCAACAACGCGATCTGGGTCGGGCGGACGCAGGATGTCGGGGTCATCTCCGGGCAGGACGCGGTGAACTTCGGGCTGACCGGCGCGAACCTGCGGGCTTCGGGCGTCGACTACGACGTGCGGAAGGACCGGCCCTACTACGACTACGAGACGTACGACTTCGACGTGCCCGTGGGCGAGCACGGCGACATCTACGACCGATATCTCTGCCGGATGGAGGAGATGCGCCAGAGCGTCCGGCTCCTGCAGCAGGCGATCGCGCGGCTCCCCGGCGGCCCGGTGAACGTCGACGACCCGCGCGTCATCCTCCCGCCGAAGACGGCGGCGATGAACGACATGGAGTCGATGATCCACCACTTCAAGGTGGTGATGGAGGGGGTTCGCGCCCCGGTCGGCGAGTCCTGGTTCTCCGTCGAGAGCTCTAAGGGCGAGCTGGCGATGTACGTGGTCTCCGACGGCGGCTCAAAGCCGGTGCGCTGGCGCGTGCGCGGGCCGTCCTTCATCAACATCGCCGCGCTCCCGCACATGATCGAGGGGTCGCTGCTGTCCGACGTGATCGCGGTGAACGCGAGCCTGGATATCGTCCTGGGAGAGATCGACCGATGAGCACGGACGAGACCAAGGTGCGGCCGCTGCATCCGGAGGGAGCGCCCAGGAATCCTGGTTTCGCGGGGATTACCGGCGAGTTCGACCTGACCGAGGCGCAGATCCGCGGGACCGAGTACGTCGGTCGCCGGCCCGTGGATGGCGGACACGCCTCCGTCGCGGGCACGCTCCCTTACCAGATCGCGGACCGGAATCCGGACGCGCCACTCTTCGAGGGCCCGTATGCGGAGCGCCTGGAGAAGATCCTGACCCGCTACCCGGACCGGCAGGCGGCGCTGCTCCCCGCGCTGCACATGGCGCAGGAGATCCGTGGCTACCTGTCGCCCCAGAGCATGGACGAGGTCGCCGCGCGGCTGGAGCTCCCGCCCGCGTACGTCCGCGGTGTGGCGACTTTCTACACGATGTACAACCTGCAGCCGCTGGGGAAATACCTGATCCAGGTCTGCACGAACATCTCGTGCAACCTGTGCGGCGCGGACGCGGTGCTCGATGCGTTCCTCGAGCACACCGGCAACGACATGGGCGAGGTCTCCTCCGACGGCCGCTTCACCGTGATCGAGGCCGAGTGCCTCGGCGCCTGCGGCTTCCCGACCGTGGTTCAGATCAACGAGCGCTTCTTCGAGAACGTCGGGACGCAGGATGTTCCGAGCATTCTGGAGATGTTGAAGTGAAAAGGCTACCGGCTATCGGCTATCAGTCGGGACGTTTCCGTTCCGAAAGCCGATTGCCGAGGAGCCGTGGACCGATAGCCGATGACCGATAGCCGATAGCCCAAAATGGCATACCCCTACAAGCATCCCAGCGAGACGCTCGTCCTGGCGAAGTACTTCGGCGATCCCGAGGCGCGGACGCTGGCGGGCTGGGAGGCGCGCGGCGGCTACAGGGCGCTCCGTAAGGCCCTCGGTAGTCAGCGTAAGGAGATCATCGACGAGGTGAAGGCCTCCGGGCTGCGCGGCCGCGGCGGCGCGGGCTTCCCGACGGGCGTGAAGTGGTCGTTCATGCCCATGGCGTCGGGGAAGCAGCACTACCTCCTCTGTAACGCGGACGAGTCGGAGCCAGGGACGTTCAAGGACCGTGAGCTGATGCGGTGGACGCCGCACGCGCTGATCGAGGGGTGCCTGATCGGCGCCTACGCAATCCAGGCGTCGCACGCGTACATCTACATCCGCGGCGAGTTCTTCGAGCCCGCGCAGATCCTCGCGCGGGCGATCGAGGAAGCGACGGCGGGCGGCTATCTAGGCAAAGACCTGTTCGGTTCGGGCTTCGATTTCGAGATCATCCTGCACCGGGGGTCGGGTGCCTACATCTGCGGCGAAGAGACCTCGCTGATGAACTCGTTCGAGGGGCTGCGCGCGACCCCGCGGCTGAAACCGCCCTTCCCGGCGCAGGCGGGCGTCTACGGCCTGCCGACGACCATCAACAACGTCGAGACGCTCTGCGCCGTTCCGCACATCCTGAACAACGGTGCCGAGTGGTACCGGCAGTGGGGGACCGAGAAGTCGCCTGGCACCAAGATCTTCTGCGTCTCGGGGCATGTGCAGAAGCCCGGCAACTACGAGGTGCCGCTCGGCTTCAACTTCCGCGAGTTCATCTACGACATCTGCGGCGGCCCGCTGCCGGGCCGCACGATCAAGGCGGTAATCCCAGGCGGCTCGTCGGTGCCCATCCTGCGCGGTGACGAGCTCGACATCGGGATGGACTACGAGGCGATGGCGGCGGCCGGGACGATGCTGGGCTGCGGTTCCGTGATCGTCATGGACGACACCACGGACATCGTGAAGCAGGTCCGGCGCATGGTGGACTTCTACGCCCATGAGTCGTGCGGCCAGTGCACGCCCTGCCGAGAGGGGACCGCCTGGGGTGCGAAGATCCTGCGCCGCATCGAGGGCGGCTGGGGCACGGAGGCAGATCTCGAGACGCTCCTCGAGATCTCCGACAACATGGCCGGCAAGACGATCTGCGTGCTCTCGGACGCGTGCGCCGCGCCGATCACCTCGTCGATCGAGAAGTTTCGCGAAGACTACCTGGCTCTGATCCGGCGGGGAGAATCGCTCGCCAGGGCGAGGACGGCGTGATGAAAGCTATCAGCTATCAGCTATCAGCTATCAGTCAACAGCGGTCGATTCCTAACGTAATCGATGCTGACAGATGGCCGGCAGCTGATAGCTGATAGCTGATAGCTGATAGCTGATAGCTCAATACAAGGAGGCCAGCTTGGCCGAAGAAGCTACACCGACAGAGCTCATCACCTGCACGATCGACGGCATGGTGCTCCAGGTCCCGAAGGGGACGCGGATCATCGACGCCGCGGCGCAGCTGGGCATCGACATCCTGCACTACTGCTACCACGCCGCGCTGAGCGCGCCGGCGCAGTGCCGCATGTGCCTGGTGGAGGTGGAGAAGGCGCCGAAGCTGATGCCGGCGTGCGTCACCACGGTGATGGACGGGAACGTGATCCACACGCAGAGCGAGAAGTCGCTCAAGTCGCGTGAGGGGACGCTGGAGTTCTACCTGGTGAACCACCCGCTGGACTGCCCGGTATGCGACCAGTCGGGCGAGTGCAAGCTGCAGGACTACGTGGCCGTCGAGGGGAGGGCGATGGGCCGTCTGGCGGAGCCGAAGCGCATCATCGGGCGCGACGACTTCGGCGGCGACGTGCTCTACGAGGGTGACCGCTGCATCATGTGCACGCGCTGCGTGCGCTTCATGCGCGAAGTCGCGCAGGACGAGCGTCTCGGCGTCGTCGCGCGCGGGCATCGCATGGCGATCGACACCTTCTTCGAGGAGGGGATGGAGGGGAACATCTGGGCGGACAACGTGGTCGACATCTGCCCGGTCGGCGCGCTCGTTTCCAAGGATTTCCTGCACAAGGCGCGCTCCTGGGACCTGGACCGCACGCCCTCCATCTGCCCGAACTGCACGCAGGGGTGCAACGTCACCCTGCAGGTGCGCGACGACGAGGTGATGCGTCTAAAGCCGCGGCCCAACGAGGAGGTCAACTCCTACTGGATGTGCGACTACGGCCGCCTGAACTACTCCTGGATCAATCGTGGCGGCCGCATCGAGGCCCCACTGGTCCGCGAGGGCGAGCGCCTGGTGCCGACCTCCTGGTCGGACGCGCTGGTTCGGCTCTCCGAGCTCGCGAAGGGGGCCGCTGGTGGTGTCAGCGCGGTGGTCTCGCCCTTCATGTCGAACGAGGACCTCGGCGCAGCCCGCCGGGTGATCGCCGCGCTGGGCGGCGGCGAAGGCGTGTTCCGTGTCGAGCGCGGCGAGGAGATCGTCCTCCCGGGGTTCCCGCAGCTCGCGCTGCGCGAGGACCGCGCAGCCAACGTCCACGGCGCGGAGCTGCTCGGCTTCACGCGCGCCGGCGACGACAAGGGGAAGGGCGGGCTGCAGAACGCGGCCGTACACGGAGGCGTGGTCTTCGTGATGGGTGACGAGCTGGCGGACGCCCCGGCCGACTTCGGCACCGGCGCGTCGCTGTTCATCTACGTCGGGCACGTGCTCAGCCCGGCCGCGCGCAACGCGCACTTCGTGCTGCCCGCCACCACGTTCGCGGAGATGGAGGGGAGCTTCACCAACGTGCATCACCGGGTGCAGCGCTTCTGGCCGGCGCTTCACGTCCCGGCGATGGCCCGCCCAGCCTGGCAGATACTCGGCGTGCTGCTGGCCGGGGTGCGCGGGGTCGATGCGCCCGCCACGCCCGCGGACGCCTTCTCGCTGCTGGGCGAGCTTCGCGCGGAGTACGGCGAGCTGCGCTTCTCGGATCTCGGCGCGCAGGGTCGGCCGCTGCCGCGGCTCGGCGCCCTCGCGGAGACGATGGGCGACTGACGATGACTCGAAACGCAGGCCTCTGACGGAAGCCATGTTCGAAAACGAGCCGATCTATCAGGTAGGGCAGCTCTCCACGACCGCGTTCGTGGTCTCGTCGCTGCTGAAGATTCTGATCCTCTTCACGCTGGTGATGGTGATCGTGGCGCTGCTGACGCTACTGGAGCGGAAGGTCAGCGCCTGGATGCAGGACCGCCTCGGCCCGAACCGCGTGGGCCCCGGAGGGATCGCGCAGCCGCTCGCGGACGGGATCAAGAACATCCTGAAGGAAGAGACGAACCCGGGACAGGCCCACAACGTCTTCTTCACCCTGGCGCCGATGATGTCCCTCATCCCGGCGCTGGTGACCTTCGCGGTGATTCCCTTCGCGGCGCCGCTCCCCACGCGCTGGGGTGTCATCCCCATGATCGTGGCCGACCTGCCGGTGGGCATCCTGTTCCTGCTGGCGTTCAGCTCGCTGGGCGTGTACGGAATCGTGCTGGCGGGCTGGGCCAGCAGCAACAAGTACGCGCTGCTGGGCGGGCTGCGGGCGGGCGCGCAGATGATCAGCTACGAGATCGCGCTGGGCCTGTCGCTGATGTCGCTGTTCTTCGTGGTCGGCAACGTGGGGCTCCCCGAGATCGTGTACAAGCAGCAGCAGATGAACCTCTGGTTCGCGCTCCAGCTCTCCGCCTCCTTCTTCTTCTTCTGGATCGCGTCCTTCGCCGAGACCAACCGCCTGCCGTTCGATCTGCCGGAGGCCGAGTCGGAGCTGGTGACCGGGTACCACACCGAGTACTCGTCCATGAAGTTCTCCATGTTCTTCATCGCCGAGTACGCCCACGTGCTGACCGTCTCCATGCTCATGGCTACGCTCTTCCTGGGCGGGTGGGACATTCCCGGGTGGGGCGGTGACGACATGCTCGCGCTGGACAACGGCGCGGTGGTCGGCGCGGAGCCGGCCTGGTGGAAGACCTTCCTGACGCTCGGCGCGTTCGTCGCCAAGACCTTCTTCTTCATCATGGTTTTCATGCTGGTGCGCTGGACCGTCCCGCGCTTCCGCTATGACCAGGTGATGGACCTCGGCTGGAAGCTGATGCTCCCCGCCGCGCTCGTGGTGCTCGTGGTTACCTCCGGGACGATCCTCGCCTTGGATGCGGCTGGCGTACCCTACCTGGTCGGGATGATCCCGGTGTATGGGCTGGTGCTCACCGCGGTCAACGCGGTGATGCTCGGCGCGATCCTGTGGATGCTGGACAAGGGACGCGTGATGAGCGGCGGCGCCTCCATCGAGGAGAAACGCGCTCACGCTCGCGTGGTCGCGAAGTTCCACAAAGAAGAATTCCCCGCCACCGCGGGTTCAGTCACTTCCACGCCCCCTGCCGGGGCGGAGAGTTATGGCAGCTAAAACTCGGGTGATGAAGCGCCCGGAGCGGAAATCGTCCTACGTCCGGGCGACGCTCCAGGGCATGGCGCTGACCTTCCGCCACCTCGTGAGCACCGTCACGACCGGCGAAGCGGCGACCATCAAGACGATGCAGTACCCGGAGGAGAAGTGGGCACTGTCGCCGCGCTGGCGCGGCACCCACATCATGGAACAGCACGAGGACGGACGCCCGAAGTGCGTCGCCTGCGGACTCTGTCCGACGATCTGCCCGGCGAATTGCATCCGCCTCGTCCCCGGCGAGGACGACATGGGCAACCGGTACCCGATCGTCTACGAGATCGACGAGTTCCGTTGCATCTTCTGCGGCATGTGCCAGGAAGTCTGCCCCGTGGAGGCCATCCACGTCGGCAACCACTACGAGAACGGCGAGTACAGCCGCGACAACTTCGTGTACGACCTGGACCGCCTGATGAAGCAGACGCACCCGTCCACGCTGCTCTGGGATCCGTCGGATCCGGCGGGAGAATGAGGATCAGTTTCCAGTTACCAGTTGCCAGTTACCAGTCTGGCCCGACCGGCAACTGGCAACTGGTGACCGGTAACTAATCGCGGATTTCCGAATCATGACTCAGTTTCTCTTCCTCCTCTTCGCGTTCGTCGCGGTCGCATGCGGCGTGATGATGGTGACGCGCACGAGCCCGGTGGCGAGCGCGCTATGGCTGATCGGCACCTTCTTCTCGCTGGCGGCGATCTACACGCTGCTGGGCGCCTTCTTCATCGGCATCATCCAGATCCTGGTGTACGCAGGCGCGATCATGGTGCTCTTCCTGTTCGTGATCATGCTGCTGAACCTGGGCAACGACTACGAGTCTGACTTCCGGGCGAACGTCTGGAAGGTCGTCGCGGGCGGGTCGTC
>JAHWJV010000093.1 GCA_019348265.1 Gemmatimonadota bacterium | reverse complement strand
TCTCGGCCCTTCTGCCCGGTTATCTGGTGATGGGCTCCCTTGCGGCGGCGCGTCTGGCGCGCTCGGGGGAGTTCTCCCTCGTTCATGCGTTCTGGCCTCTGCCGCACGGAGTCTTCGGGCTTGCGGCGAAGGGCGCTGCGGGGACGCCGCTGGTGAGCACCTTCTTCGGCGTGGAGCTGACCTGGGCTGCGTCCCAGCTCCGGCCCCTGCGGCCCCTCCTCCGCCGCATCATCCGCGGGTCGGACGCGGTCACCGCGATCTCCAACTACACCGCGAGGCTGGTGCGAGAGCTCTCCCCCGACGTCGAGACGGTCATCATTCCGTTCGGCGCGGCCGTGGACGCACCGGAATCGCTCCCCCCTCACGCGATCGATCCCGAACGCTTCCGGCTCCTGTTCGTGGGACGGCTGGTCGAGCGGAAGGGTGTGCACGTGCTGCTCGACGCCCTCAGATCGCTACCGAACGGCTCGCGTGTCGAGCTCGACGTCGTGGGCGACGGACCCGAACGTGAGCCACTACAACAGCGTGCGCGGAGGCTGGGCGTGGCCGGGCGGGTCACCTTCCACGGCTTCGCTTCGGACGAGCTCCTGCGCGCGCGCTTGGAACGCTGCGATGCGCTGGTGCTGCCGGCCGTGGTGGACGCCAAAGGCGACGTGGAGGGACTCGGCGTGGTGCTGCTGGAGGCGATGGGGTTCGGAAAGCCAGTGATCGCCTCCGCGGCGGGCGGCATCACGGACATCGTGCGGGACGACGAGAACGGGCTCCTGGTCCCGCCCGGCGATGCGCACGCGCTCTCGCGGGCGATCGAAGCGCTCGAGCGCGACCCCGCACGCGCCCGGCGCCTGGGTACCGCCGCCCGAGAGGATGTGCGCACGCGCTTCTCCTGGGACGTGATTCTCGACCGGCTGGTCGCCCTCTACGAGAAGCTTGGCGCTCGCGGTGCCGCCAGGCGGTAACGCGGATCGTGCCGAGCGGCCACGGCACTGGTTGGGCGCCTACCCAGAGGATATCATACCGCTCCCTGACGACCGGAGAAGACGAGAAGCGTGCACACGAAAGACCGCGGCATCACGCGAACGGACACGACCCGCGTCGAGCCCCGCTACCTGGAGCTGCTCGAGGCGGACCGCGCGGGATGGTGGAGCGAGGACAACTTCGAGACGTGGAAGACGCTGTACGTCAGCGAGTACGCGCGGGGCTTCTACGTGCTGGACGTGCTCGCGAAGTATGTCCCCGACTTCCGCGCGAGTGGCGCCGACGTGCTGGACATCGGCTGCGGCGACGCCGGGGTGATCATCGCCTTCGCGGAGTCGGGTGCCCGGGCGTCGGGGCTGGAGCTCGATCGCAAGAGCCTGCAGCGTGCGAAGGTACGCGCGGAGGAGCATGGCGTCGCCATAACGCTGGCCGCGGGAATTGCCGAGGCTCTGCCCTTCCCGGACCGATCATTCGACCTGGTGATCCTCGACAACGTCCTGGAGCACGTCACCGATCGGGAGGGCACGCTGCGAGAGATCGGCCGGGTCCTCCGTCCGGGCGGGCTCCTGTACATGGTCACGCCGAAGCCGTTCTCGCTGTACAGCCTCTGGAACGATCCGCACTACGATCTCGCCGGGCTCGTGCTGCTGCCGCGCAGGCTGCAGATCCTCTACTTCGAGAAGCTCCGCGGGGGCGGCGAAGGTACGTACGACGTCGGCGTGATCCCGACCCGCTGGCGGCTGAGAAAGCTTCTCGCGGCGGCCGGGTTCGAGACGCTGATCTCTCCGCGCGAGCTCTGGGTCAACTACCTCCGCGATCGGATCTCGCGGCCGGAAGAGGTGCGTCCGGGGCTTAAGCGGAAGCTGGCCGGCTGGTTGGGTCACCAGCGCTGGCCCTTCGAGAACCCGCTGATGCGGGGGTTCTGGGACCTGGTGGTCGGCTCGAACTTCTTCATCGCCCGCCGCCGCTCGTGAAGCTCCGGGTGCTCCACTGCATCTACGACGACCCGCGGAACCCCTGGGTCGCCGGCGGTGGAGCGGTGCGGGTGCTGGAGCTGTACAGGCGTCTGGTGGATTGCGTCGATGCGACGGTAGCGACCGGTAACTACCCCGGGGCCGAAGACGGTGTCGTCGACGGAGTCCAGTATCTTCGCCTCGGCAGCCGAACCCCGTATGCGTGGAGCCGGCTGACGTACGCGGCCGCCGCGAGCCGCCTCCTCGCCCGGGGCGGCTACGACGTGGCGGTTTTCGACTTTTCGGTCTACACGCCCCTTCGGATACCGCTCCGCGCGCCGGTGGGCATCACCGTTCACCACGTCACGGGGCCGAGCGCCGGAGAACGCTGGGGGGCGCTGCTCGGCGGCGCGGTGGGTACGCTCGAGCGCCGCATGCTCCTGCGGGCGCGGTGGTTCACCGCGACGAGCGCGGCAACTTTCGCGACTCTCTCGGAGCTCGTTCCCGCGGGCGCGAAGGTGCGCCTGGTTCAGGCGGGCGTTCCGGACGACCTCTTTCAGCTGGAGCGTCGCGAAGCGGACTACCTGCTCTACTTCGGCCGGCTGGACTGGTTTCAGAAGGGGCTGGACACGCTGCTGGAGGCTTTCGCGATCCTGGTGCGCGAGCGTCCGGGTCTGGAGCTGCGGGTCGCCGGACGAGGGAAGGACGTCGCGCGCGTGCGGGAGGGCGCCGACCGCCTGGGGATCGCGGCGAACGTGAAGCTGCTGGGCTCCGCGAGCGAGGACGAAAAGCAGGTACTCTTCGCCGGCGCCCGCGTGCTGCTGATGCCGTCGCGCTTCGAGGGGTTCGGTATGGTCGCCGCCGAGGCCATGGCGGCGGGTGTGCCGATCGTGGCGGCGGCGGCGGGCTCTCTGCCCGAGGTGGTGGACGAGCCGAACGGCGGCTTTCTCGTACCCGCGGAAGATCCCGCGGCCCTCGCCGCGCGAGTCGCGGCGCTCCTGGACGACCCGGGGGAGCGTACCCGCGTCAGCCACTCCGCGCGGATGTCGGCCGAGCGCTTCCGCTGGGACCGCATCGCGCGGGAGCATCTCGCTTTTCTCCACGAAATTCGCCGAGACACCTCGGGAGCCGCATAAAGGAACCATCGATGGCGAACCAGACACGCGTAGTGCGAGCCGGCAGCGCCGCTGCTCTTCCGCCGGATACCCTCACCGCCCCGACGCCCGGGGTGGCGGCGGCGATCTTCTTCGCGATCTCGCTCCTCTACTTCCTTCCCGCGTTCCTCCCTACCGAGCACATCTTCGGGACGGACTACCAGGCGGGCGGCTACTTCTTCTACGATTTCATCTCGCAGCGGTTCGCGGACGGCGCGCTTCCGAAGTGGGTGCCCTACATCTTCGGGGGGATGCCGCTCGCCGCGAACCCGGGCAGCACCTATTACCCGTTCCACGTACTGGGAGACCTGCTCCTCCCTACCTGGAAGGTCCTTCCCTTCGTCTTCTGGATGCAGTTCGGGATCGCGGGCTTCGGGATGTACCTGCTGGCCCGGGAGCTCGGGTGCCGGAACTGGATCGCGTTCGTCGCTGGGGTCGCCTTCCAGTTCACCGGAATCACGATGTCGTGGGTGTACGCGGGCCACGACGGTCGGATCATCGTGGCCACGCTGGCGCCGCTGCTCTTCTACTTCCTTCACGCCGGCGTTCGTACGGCCCGTCTCGCCCCCTTCGCGGGCGCGGCGGCCGCCGTAGGTTTCGCGCTTCTCTCCTTCCAGATACAGACGGCCTATTACCTCCTGCTGGCGGGCGCGGCGTGGGCGGTGTTCTCGATCGTGACCCTGGGCATCGCGACGCGGCGGACGCTGCTCCTGAAGACTCTGGCGCTCGGTCTGGGAGCGGTCGCGTTCGGATTCCTGATGGCGTCGGTGAATTTCATCCCGTTCCTGAACTACGCGCCCGAGTCCACCCGGGGTGCCGGTGAGGAGGGGCGCGGTTACGAGTACTCGACCTCCTATTCCATGCCGGAGGGGGAGGTGCTCAGCATGGCGGTCCCGGAGCAGGCCGGAGTTTCGGTTCAGGACCCGAACACCGGCGAGCCGCTCTTCCCGGAGTACCGCGGGGAGAATGGCTTCAAGCTGCACACGGAGTACGTAGGCGCGTTCGTGCTCGTCCTCCTCGCCCTCGGCGGCTACTACTCCCGCCGGAACCGCTACTGGTGGTTCCTCGTGGGTCTCTCGGTCTTCTTCATGACCGTCGCTCTGGGCGGGAACACGCCACTGTACCGTCTCTACTACGAGATCCTGCCGGGCACCAAGCGGTTCCGCGCCCCTTCCCTCTCCTACTTCGTCGTGGCCATGTCGCTCGTCGCGATGGCGGCGTTGACGCTGGAGCGCCTGGCCGCGCTCCGCGGCTCCGCCACGAAGGAAGCCGAAGGTGACCGGCTCGACATGGTGCCCTGGATCGTCGGTGGAGTGCTCGCGCTGGCGATCGTCGGAGCCGCCTCGGCCGGCGGAGATCCGGCGGCGCCGGGTGCCCCTACGGCGGCGCAGGGCTGGGCGCGCTTCATCCTTTTCGTTTGCGCCGTGGGTGGAGGGCTCTGGATGTGGGTGAGAGGGACGCTCGGCCCCGGCGGCGCGTTGCTCCTGCTCAGCCTCGTGACGGCCGCTGACCTGTGGACCATCGACCGCCGCTTCTTCCACACCGTCGCGCCGCCGGACCAGGCGTTCGCGCCGGACGACGTGGCGTCCTTTCTCCAGTCGCAGCCCGGACCCTTCCGGGTCTGGTCGCTCCCGCTCCCCGGCATCGGCACCTGGGGCGGTGGCGGCTCGTACGGCGGCGACCAGCCGATGTACTACGGGATCGAGCAGGTGGGAGGTGAGCATCCGAACCCACTGCAGCGCTGGAACGAGCTGGTGGGTGCCGGGACGACGACGTACATAGACTGGCACAACCTGCTCCAGAACCCGCGCGTGATCGGCGACACCATCTCCGGCCAGGCGGTCGCCTTCGAAAGCGAGCAGGGGATCCTCGACGCCGCCAATGTGCGCTACGTGGTGAGCGTTGCGCCACTCGCCCATCCGGCGCTCCGCGAGGTGCACCGGGGCAGCGCGCTCGTCTACGAGAACGCCACCGCGTTGCCTCGCGCCTACCTGGTACCCTCCGTTCGGCAGACGGCGGTCGGAGGTGCCGAGGCGGCGATGGGAGAGCCCGCGTGGAATCCCCGCCAGGTCGCCTTCGTCGAGGGTAGCCCGCGTGTCGAGCTCCCGGCGACGCCGTTGACGGGAAGCGCCCAGGTGACGGAGTACGAGCCCGACCGCGTCGTCGTGCGGAGCCGCGCGAACCGTCCGGCGCTGCTGGTGCTCGCTGACAACATGTACGAGGGATGGAAGGCGACCCTGGACGGCACGCCGGCGGACATCCACCTCGTCAATCATACCTTCCGCGGCGTGGTGGTGCCCGCGGGCGACCACACCGTCGAGTTCAACTTCGAGCCCGGCGACCTCAGGCTGGGGCTGTACATCTACATCGCGACGCTCGCGGCGCTGGCGGGCTACACTGTCTTTCTCCTGCTTAGGTCGAGACGCTCGGCGACGGCGGAAGCCGTCCCGTGAGCGGCGGCCGGGGGTGGCTGCGCAGGATCGCGACCGTGGCGCTGGTCGCGGCGGCGGTCGCCTTCATCGCCCGCTCAGTGTTCACGAACTCGCGCGATCTCGCCACTTTCGACTGGCGCGTGCGGCCGTGGGTCCTGGCGCTGAGCACCGCTGCTCACGTGGCAGTGCTCGCTTGGGGCGTTCTCATCTGGTCCCGAGTGCTGCGCCACTTCGGCGTGAAGAACGCGCCGTTCGCCGCGCTCCTGCGGATCTGGGCGCTATCCAACGCATTCAAATACGTGCCCGGAAAAGTGTGGCAGTTCCTCACGGCCGCTCGCCTCGCCACCTCGTCCGGTCTACCCCAGGTCGTGACGCTCTCCTCGATGCTGGTGCACGTGCTCCTGTCGCTCGCCGCCGGATGCGTGCTCGCGGTAGCGACGCTCCCGCTCACGGAGCTCGGCGTCTCGGCCGAGCTCGTCTGGCTGCTCCGGATCGGCGTTCCCGCCGCCGCTGCGGTCGGAGTTCACCCGGGATGGATCAATCTGGGGCTCCGCCTCGTCCCCAAAGCGCTGCATCGCGAGGTGCTAGCGTGGAATGCGAGCTGGATCGACGGTCTGGCCCTCCTGGCACTGGCCGTGGTCAGCTGGATGTTCTACGGCATCGCGTTCTTTCTCTTCCTGCTGTCGCTGGCGCCGGTACCGCTCGACGTGCTCCCGGCGGCCGCGGGGATCAACGCCCTGTCCTTCGTGGCGGGGATGGCCGCCATCCTGGCGCCCGCCGGGCTGGGCGTGAAGGAGTGGGCGATGACGCTCCTGCTGGCCCCGGTGCTGCCCGTCGGCGTGGCGGCCGTCGTCGCGGTGGGGGCCCGCCTCTGGTCCGTAGCCGCGGACGTCGCCCTCGCCGGGCTCGCTCTGCTCCTTCGGACCCGAGACGTTCCTGCCGCGGAGACGCGACCGCCCGTCTAGCGCCCGGCGCAGGGATTGCGGGGCTACTTGAGAGAGCGTCGCGGCGCAGCACGGCGGCGGACCCTATGCTGAGTCCGCCGTCGAGCCGTTGTCGTCGTCGGACCAGCGCTGGCGCTGGTAAAACACGGGCGACCGACCCGTGGCTACCGATAAATCATTTCGGACCCAAGCGGAAACGATGTTAGACGAGCTGAAGCAGCAACTTGACGACGAGATCGAGCGCTTGACCCACGAGCTGCAGGTGGTCCTCCCCACCGCGATTCGGAAGGCGGTGGAGCACGGTGATCTTCGTGAGAATTCCGAGTACAAGTCCGCGCTCGAGCGGCAGCAGTTCGTTCAGGCGCGGCTGAACCACCTGACTCGGCGGCGCGCCGAGCTTTCCAAGATCGACCTCGCCGAGATCCCGAGCGACCGGGTCGGTTTCGGCTCGCGCGTCACGGTCAGGGATCTGAAGACCAAGGACGAGGAGACGTATACGCTCGTCTTCGGCGACTTCATCGACCTGGACACCGGCCAGATCTCGATGGCGTCGCCACTCGGCCAGACGCTGCTGGGTAAGAAGGTAGGGGATGAAGTGGCGCTCACGCTCCCCCGCGGCGAGCGGCGGCTCAAGATCAAGGAGCTGACCACTCTACCGGAGATGGTGAAGCAGGACTAGCGCTTCAGAATGGCGCAAAAAGTAGCGGGGGCGAGCATCGGATGCTCGCCCCCCTTTCAGTTCTTCCCCGCGTCGGCTCAGAGTCGCGACGCCTTCCGTCTGATCTCGTCGACCTCGCTCCGGAGAATGGCGATCAGCTCGCCGATGAACCCGAAGCCGAAGAGGGTGAAGCCCACGGTCTCCAGCAGCAGCACCAGAGTGAGGAGCGGCCGATAACCGAAGGGCGGCATCCACCCGAAGACACGGATGATGATGGCCATGATCCCCACCAGCAGCCCCGCTCCGATCAGAGCGAGGCCCGATCCGCCGAAGAACTGCATCGGCTTCGCGCTGAACTTCAGGTAGAACCAGACGACCAGCAGGTCCCCGACGCCGACGAGCACGCGCTGCCGGCCGGAGTACTTCGCAACGCCGGCGTAGCGCGCGTAGAGCTCGATGTCGATCTCGCCGACGGTGTACCCGCGCGCGTGGGCGAGGACGATGAAGAAGCGGTGCCAGTCGTGCCGCAGCGTGATCTCGAGCAGGATCTCCCGGCGGAACGCCTTCATCGAGTTCAGGTCGCGGACCGGAACACGGAAGAGACGGTTCGATAGGCGGTTGTAGACGGAGCTGACCGCGCGCTTCTCGTACTTCCCGACCTTTCGGCCCGTGACGATGTCCCACCCTTCGCCGAGCTTCGCCAGAAAGCGCGGGAACTCCTCGGTGGAATGCTGGAGATCCGCGTCGAAGAGGATGACGAAGTCGCTCCGCGCGGCGTCCGCCCCCGTGATCATCGCCTCCGTCTTGCCCAGGTTCCGCCGGTGCCGCAGAACCTTGAGACGGGGTATCCCCTGCCCTTCCTCCAGCGCCTTCTCGAAGGTCCCGTCACGCGAGCCGTCGTCGACCAGGATCACCTCGCCGTTCAGCCCGTGCCGCGCGAAGGTTTCCCGGATCGCGGCGAAGAGCGCCGGAACGTTCTCCACCTCGTCGAACGCGGGGATCAGCACCGCGAAGTTCTCGCGGAGCTCCGCGGGCACCAGCGGGGCCGCCGCCGCGGGCGCGAGCACCATCGCGGCCTCGCCCCCCGTGAGCGCCGGTTCCGCCCTCACACCCGCTTACGCATACGGGCCGAGAGAATGCCCAGCTGGTCGCGGTACTTCGCCACCGTACGCCGCGCGATCTGGATCCCCTCCTTCTTCAGGATGTTCACGATCGCCTGGTCCGTCAGCGGCTTGGAGGGGTTCTCCTCCGAGACCAGCTTCTGGATCTGCGCCTTGATGCCGCGCGCCGAGACCTCCTCACCGGACGTGGTCGACAGACCCGAGGAGAAGAAGAACTTCAGCGGCAGCACGCCACGCGGCGTTTGCACGAACTTCTCGTTCGTCACGCGCGAGACGGTCGACTCGTGCATGTCGATCACCTCGGCGACCTCGCGCAGCGTGAGCGGCTTGAGGAACTGCACTCCCTTCTCGAAGAACTCGCGCTGACGGTCTACGATGAAGTTCATCACCTTCAGCATCGTCTGCCGGCGCTGCTCGATCGCCTGGATCATCCAGTTGGCGGAGTTCAGCTTGTTGGAGATGAACTCCTTGTTCTCCCCGGCGAACTTCTTCTTGTCCTTGGCGATCTCACGGTACGTCTTCGACAGCTTCAGCCGCGGCAGGTTGGCGTCGTTGAGGAAGACCAGATAGTCCTCGCCGACCTTCTCCACGACCAGGTCCGGCGTGATGTAGTTGTCGTCGTGGTTCCCGTACTTGAGACCCGGCTTCGGATCCAGCTTGGCGATCTCGTCCGCGGCGTCCTGCACGTCCTTCGGCGTGATCGCCAGGTCCTTGGAGATCTCGGACCAGCGGTGGTTGATGAGCTGGTCGAAGTAGTCGCGGACGATCCGATAGGCGAGGCTGTGCGCGAGAAGCTCCTCGAGCTCCGCGGAGCTCGGCTCGATCCCGCCGTTCACCATCATGATCTCCTGCGCGCCGTAGTCCCGGAGCTGCAGGAGGATACACTCCCGGAGGTCGCGCGCGCCGATCCCCGCTGGGTCGAAGCCCTGGATCGTCCGGAGCATCGAGTCGGCTTCGCCCATGCTGTACGGACGTCGCTCCTCCGCGGTCTCACCCCAGTCGTTCCCCTGCGCTTCCAGGAAGTCGTTCAGCGACGCGAGAAGCTGCTCCAGAGGACAGGCCAGATACCCCTCGTCCGTGACGTTGCCGATGATCTCCTCCCCCAGCAGCAGCTCGCGCGGTGAAAGACGCAGCAGCGTCAGCTGATCGTGCAGGTGATCGCCGAGGTCACGCTCGGCCACCGACACCGGCTCGTAGTACTCCCGCTGCTCGTATTCCTCGCGACGTCCACCCGCCTCGAAGCCGTTGAGCAGGATCTCCTCCCAATCGATCTCCTCGTCGTCCTCCTTCTTTTCCGGCTCCACGTCCCGCATCTCGTCGTCCTCCCCGTCGTCCGCCATCTCGAGGAAGGGGTTGTTCAGAAGCTCCTGCTTCAGATGCGCCTGCAGGTCGAGGAGCGGCATATAGAGCAGGTCCATCGCCTGGTACAGGCGTGGATTGATCTTCATCTCCTGCTTTAGAGTCGTCCCCTGATATAGACCCGTCTTCATTGAATGCTCCCCTATTCGGGATAGGTATACCGCTGGCGCATCCGGGCGGTCAGCGTGGGTCCCAAGTAGATCTCCGCGACCTCGTCGTTCCAGACCAGTTCAGAAACGGTACCCGAGACCCGGACCTTTCCGTCGTACATGATGTAGGCGCGATCGACGATGTCGAGCGTCTGCTCGACGTTGTGATCGCTGATCAGGACGCCGATGTTGCGCCGCCGCAGGTCGGTGACGATCT
>JAHWJV010000092.1 GCA_019348265.1 Gemmatimonadota bacterium | reverse complement strand
GCCGGGAGCGCACCGGCGCGACGCTGAAGGGGATCGCGCCGAGCAACGTCTACCCGACCGCCGACGGCGATCCTGGTCGCGGCCAACCAGGACACCCTGTTCCGCCGGCTCTGCGAGCTCATGGACCGGCCGGAGCTCGCGACCGACAGCCGGTACGCCGACCACAAGTCCCGCGGCGTCCACGCCGAGGAGCTCGACGCCCTCAGCGCGCGTGGCATCGACGTCGGCGGCCGCGTGGGCGTGAGCGGTCGGGCACACCTGCTGCTGCCGTACCACAAGGTGCTGGACCGCACGGCGGAGGCGGGCCGAGGCGCGAAGAAGATCGGCACGACGGGGCGGGGGATCGGTCCGGCGTACGAGGACAAGGTGGCGCGGCAGGGGATCCGGGTGGCGGACCTGCGCGACGCCGAGCGCGCGGAGCAGCTCCTGCGCGCGGCTGCCGAGCGCGTGAACATCCGGCTGGAGTGCCTGCGTTCCGAAGAGCGCGTCGATGCGTCGGAGCTGGTGGAGCAGGTGCTCGCCATCCGCGAGCGGCTCGTCGCCCTCTCACTGGACACGGGGCGCATCATTCACGACGCGATCAAAGGTGGGCAGCGCGTGCTGCTCGAGGGCGCGCAGGGAGCGCTGCTCGATGTCGACCACGGCACCTATCCGTACGTCACCTCCTCGAACACCACGTCGGGCGGCGCCGCGCTGGGCGTCGGCATCGGCCCGACGGCGATCGACGCCGTGATCGGCGTGGTGAAGGCGTACACCACGAGGGTCGGCGAGGGGCCGCTCCCGACCGAGTTCCCGTCGCCAATGCAGGAGCAGGTGCGCGAGCTCGGCGGCGAATATGGCGCGACGACGGGGCGGCCGCGCCGCTGCGGCTGGTTCGACGCCGTGGTGGTTCGCTACGCCGCGCGTGTGAACGGCCTTACCGGCCTCGCGGTCACGAAGCTCGACGTGCTCGACACCCTGCCGGAGCTGCAGATCGCGACCGGCTACCACGTCCATGGGGAGACCCTCGACGACTTCCCCGCCGACCTCGGCCTCCTGGCCGAGGCGGAACCCGTCTACGAGACGCTTCCCGGGTGGCAGACCTCCACGGCCGAAGCACGCCGCTGGGAGGACCTCCCCGAGCGCGCCCAGGACTACCTGCAGCGGATCGCCGAGCTCACCGGAGCGGCCGTCTGGTACGTCTCGGTGGGAACGAGACGAGATCAGATCATTCATGTCGAGCGAGAATAGGCCGGAAGTCGCCAGTCTCCATTCTCCAGCCGCCAGTCCGACCGGAGACTGGCAACCGGAAACTGGCAGACCTGTTCCGCAGGATGACCTCGCGCGGGCTCTCGATCACATCAAGCCTCAGGTCCGGGAGCTGGCGGCGTATACGCTGAAGCACTATCAGCCGCGCATCAAGCTGAACCAGAACGAGAGCCCGTACGACGTACCCGCGGAGCTGAAGCGCCGCATCCAGGCGAGGCTGGCGGATCGTCCGTGGAACCGTTATCCGCCCTTCGTCGCGAAGGACTTCATCTCGGCGGTTTCGGAGACGCACGGCTGGCCCATGGAGGGCGTTCTGGTCGCCAACGGCTCCAACGAGCTGATCCAGGCGGTGCTCGCGGTCGTGGTGCGGCCGGGCCTCTCGGTGGTCATCCCGGAGCCGACCTTCACGCTCTATCGGCTTATGACGGAGGTCGGCGGGGGCGACGTAGTCTCGGTGCCGCTCCGGGAGGACCTGCGCTTCGACGTGGACGCGATCGTAGCCGCGGCGCGCGCCTCTTCGGCCGCCGTGATCGTGCTCTGCACGCCCAACAATCCGACCGGCTCCGCGCTTTCAGTCGAGGAGATCCTGCGGGTGCACGACTCCACCGATGCGCTGGTCCTGCTGGACCAGGCGTACGTGGAGTTCGGGGGAGGCGACGCCATCCCACTGCTGGAGGGGCGGCCGCGACTGATCGTGCTGCGCACCTTCAGCAAGGCGATGGCGCTGGCGGGTCTGCGCGCCGGCTATCTCCTCGGCCACCCCGCCGTGGTCGAGCAGGTGAACAAGGCCAAGCTTCCGTACAACATCAACTTCTTCACCGAGTCGGTCGCGGCGGAGCTGCTGCGGGAGCGTGCCCTGCTGCAGCCGCACGTGGACGAGATGCGAGCCGAGCGCGACCGCGTCTTCGAGCGGCTCTCCACGATGCGCGGGATTCGCGCCTTCCCCAGCGAGGCGAACTTCATCCTCTTCCGCGTCGAGGCGACGGGGCTCGACCACGACGCCGTATTCGACCGCCTCCTCGACGATCATGGCGTGCTGGTCCGCGACGTCTCGAAGTACCCGATGCTGGCCGGGTGCCTGCGCGTCAACGCGGGAACGCCGGAAGAGAACGACACCTTTCTGGCCGGTATGTCCGCCATCCTGGAGAGCACCGCATGACCCGCGTCGCCGAGCGAACCCGGAAGACCCGCGAGACCGAGATCACCGTTCGCCTGGAGCTGGACGGCACGGGCGAGTCCACGATCGAGACCGGGATCGGCTTCTTCGACCACATGCTCAGCGCGCTCGCCCGGCACGGGATGTTCGACCTGGAGGTGCGCTGCGCGGGCGACCTGCACGTCGACGCGCACCACACGGTGGAGGACGTCGGCATCGTCCTGGGCGCAGCCTTCGCGGAGGCGCTCGGCGAGAAGCGTGGAGTGGCGCGCTACGCGGACGCCACGGTGCCGCTCGACGAGGCGCTCGTCCGCGCCGTGGTCGACCTGTCCGGGCGGCCCTTCCTGCACTTCGCGGTCGACACCCCGCTAGGGCAGCCGCGCATCGGTGACTTCGACGCGGCGCTGTCCGGTGAGTTCTGGCGGGCCTTTGCCACCGAGGCGCGCTGCACCGTGCACCTGGACCGCATCCGCGGCGACAACGCGCACCACATCGTCGAAGCCACCTTCAAGGCCGCCGCTCGTGCCCTGGACGCCGCGACTCGCATCGACCCGCGCCGGGCGGAGGCCGTTCCGTCGACCAAGGGGGTGCTGTGAACGGCGAGTGCGAGAGTGCGAACTTGCGAAAGTGCGAAAGTACGGGCTCTCGCACTCTCGCACTCTCTCACTCTCGCACTCTGCGGGAAGACAGGAACGGCTCCTATGCCTAACGTCGTCGTCCTCGACTACGGCGCCGGGAACCTCCGCTCCGTGGTGAAGGCGTTCGAGCACGAGGGAGCGGACACGGTGCTCACCTCCGACCCCGCGGTCGCGCGCGCGGCCGACCGGCTCGTGCTGCCCGGACAGGGACACTTCGGCCAGTGCATCGAGCGGCTGGAGAGCAGCGGCCTTGGCGACGCCGTTCGTGAGGTAGTGGCCGCCGGCCGACCGTTTCTCGGCATCTGCGTCGGCATGCAGCTTCTCTTCGAAGGGAGCGAGGAGGCGCCGGGCGCGCGCGGGCTCGCCTTCCTTCCTGGCGAGATCCGCCGCATTCCGACCGACCTCCACCTGCCGCACGTAGGCTGGAACGCCGTCGAGTTCACCGCCCGCGGAGCGGCCGACCCGCTGCTGGCCGGCGTGGCCGGTCCCGAGCCCGCGTACTTCTACCACGTCCATAGCTACGCCCTCCTCGACCCTGACGGCCCGGACATCCTCGGTCGCTGCACCTACGACTGCGGCTTCGGCACCATCGTCGGCCGCGACAACGTCTGGGGCGCGCAGTTCCACCCCGAGAAGAGCCAGGAAGCGGGGCTGAGGATGCTCAGGAATTTCTCGGAGACGTAGAACTGCAATTTTGAATTTTGCGTTGTCAATATCGAGCTGACCACGGCCATATTCAAATTCAACGCTGGAAGTTCAAGGTTAGAGCTCTCCTCGACAAGACGTCAGATGCACTTCTTCAAGGGCCACGGCCTCGGCAACGACTATCTCGCGCTGGAGATGGAGGAGCTCCCCTTCGAGCTGTCGCCTCCGGCGGTGCGGCTTCTGTGCGACCGGAACCTGGGGGTGGGGTCGGATGGGATACTGGCGCGGGTAGGGAGCAGCCGCGCCGACTTCGGGCTGCGCATCTTCAATCCGGACGGGACCGAGGCGGAGAAGAGCGGGAACGGACTGCGCATCTTCGCCGCCTACCTGCTCGATCGTGAGCTCGTCGACGTCGGCGCCCGTTTCGCGGTGGAGACACCTGGAGGCCTGGTGTCGCTCGCCGTGCTCGAGCGTACTCCGGAGCGGGTCTGGGTCGAGGTAGACATGGGGACGGCGTCCTTCCGCAGCACCGACGTGGGGCTGAGCGGCCCGGAGCGGGAGGTGACCGGGGAGCTGCTGGAGCTGTCGGCGGGCGACCGCCTGGAGATCAACACCGTGTCGCTCGGAAATCCGCATTGCGTGATCTTCGAGGACGAGGTGGACCCGGAGACGCTCCGCCGTCGCGCGCCGCAGGTTTCCACGCACCCGTGGTTCGAGCGGGGAACCAACGTGCAGTTCGCGCGGGTGCTGGGCGCGGGCGTGGTGGAGGCGTGGGTATGGGAGCGGGGAGCGGGAGAGACGCTCGCGTCAGGCTCGAGCGCGTGCGCGGTCGCGGCGGTGGCGGTGCGTCGTGGCCTGCTCGCCGAAAAGCAGGTGGAGGTCCGGATGCCCGGGGGGACGCTCCAGGTGGAAGTGCGGGAGGACTGGACGATCGTGCAGAAGGGGCCCGCGGAGGCGACCTTCCACGGGGAGCTCACCCCCGAGCTCCTGCGCCGGCTGGAGAGCCTCGGATGAGCCTCGCCAAACGCATCATCCCGTGCCTGGACGTGAAGGAAGGGCGGGTGGTGAAAGGCATCCAGTTCCTCGACCTCCGCGACGCGGGAGACCCGGTGGAGCAGGCGGTCCGCTACGACGCCGCGCGCGCCGACGAGCTGGTCTTCCTGGACATCACCGCCTCGCACGAGGGCCGCGCCTCGATGCTGGACGTGATCCGGCGCACCGCCGAGTCGATCTTCATCCCCTTCACGGTCGGCGGCGGAGTGCGCTCGGTGGACGATTTCCTGGCGATCCTGGGAGCGGGGGCCGACAAGGTAGCCGTGAACACCGCGGCGCTCGCGGAGCCCGAGCTGATCGCCCGCGCGGCGGACCGCTTCGGCACCCAGTGCGTCGTGGTGGCCATCGACGCACGCCGCTCCGACTCGGGTTGGGAGGTGTACACGCACGGCGGCCGCACCCCGACCGGTATCGACGCGCTCGAGTGGGCCGCCCGCGCCGAGGAGCTCGGAGCCGGCGAGATCCTCCTCACCTCGATGGACACCGACGGCACCCGCAATGGCTACGACCTCGAGCTACTCAGCGCCGCAAGCTCCGCCGTCGGCATCCCCGTCATCGCCTCCGGCGGCGCCGGCTCCCTCCAACACCTGGACGACGCACTCGCCTCCGGCGCCCACGCCGTCCTCGCCGCCTCCATCTTTCACTTCGGCGAGATCACCGTCCCGCAGGCGAGAGAGTTTTTAAAGTTGCGGGGACATGAGGTGAGAAGATGATTTACTTCCAAATGCGGAATCTCGAATCAAACGCGTCGTTCACTGAAATCTTCGCTCGATCTTCAAAAATTTCAGAATCGCGGTTCGTCACGTCCGCACTCTCACCAGCAGATAAATCCCCGCGACGAAGAAGAGCGCGTTCGGCGCCCAGGCCGCGACCAGCGGGTGGATGGCGCCGCTGGAGCCGATGGCGGTGCCTACCTTGAAGAGAAGCAGGTAGACCAGGGTCACGCCCAGGCTGATCCCGACGCCGTAGGCCGCGCCGCCGCGGCTCGACGAGGTGGAGAGCGGGGCACCGAAGAGGACGATGACGAAGAGCGCGAGAGGGAGCGCGATCTTCTGGGCGCGCTCGACGCGCATCTTGCGGATGTCACCCCCGGAGCGCTCGATGGAGTCGATGAACCGGCTCATCTCCATGTAGCCCATCTCCTCCGGCTCCTTGGGGTCCGCCATCAGCTCCTCCGGCGTCTCCGCCAGGCCTGCGATGCGCACGGAGTCGAACTGGAAGGCCTGCTCCACCTCGCCGCCGTACAGCACGCGCTGGTACCCGTTACGCATCGTCCAGCCGCGGTCCGGGTTCCACATCGCGTCCCGCGCCGTGAGGTGCGCGCCGGGCCGCTCCTCGGTCGCGTCGCGCTCGACCACGATCCCCTGCATCTCATCGCGCTCCGAGTCTAGCCGGCGGATGGCGAGCATGCTCCCGTCCGCCGCCTGGAAGACGAAGTTCGTGCGGAAGGTCGCGGTCGAGAACTTCTTCTCCCCCAGCACCTCCAGCCGTTTCAGCGTCGTGATGGGGAGTAGCTCGCCGAGGGCCACGGCGCCGATGCTGAGCAGGCTGGCGAGCAGGAGGATCGGTGCCATCAGCCGGTAGAAGCTGACGCCACCGGCCTTGGCCGCCGCGATCTCCTGGTGCCGGGTCATGTTGCCGATGGTGAACACCGTCGCGACCAGCCCCGCGATCGGTAGCGCCCAGAAGACGAACTGGGGGAGGAAGTACACGTAGGACATCGCCACCGCGCCGCGGGAGAGTCCCCGCGCGAGGTACTTGTCGAGGTTATCGGTGATGTCGGCGACGACGAAGAGCCAGGGCAGGCCCATCGAGAGCGCCAGGAAGGTCGCCATGAACTGGCGCGCGATGTACCGGTCGAGGAGCCGCATCACGCCTCCACGATCCGGCGACGGCGCAGCATCGGCCGCCGCAGCCAGCGCGGCAGATCGCCCCACCCGGCACCGCGCCCGGTCGACTGCTCACGCCCGATCCGCCACATCGCGAAGAGGCCCAGCGTTCCGAAGATGACGTTGGTCTGCCACATCGCCAGCGACGGCGGCATGAGCCCCTCGTCCGCGAGCGCCTCGCCGCCGATCAGCCCCACGTAGTAGATCGAGAAGATGAGCAGGCTCGCGCCGATCACCATCCCGACTCCGCCGCGCGGGAAGCGTAGGGCAAGCGGGACGCCGATCAGCACGAAGACCATCGTCGCCGTCGCGATCGCGAACTTCTTGTGTACCTCCACCTGGTACTCTCGGATCGAGAAGCGCAGGTTTCGGATACGCGCCTCGTCGTAGTTCTCTTCCCGCGCCATGGTGGAGATGGCCACCTTCGTCTCCGGCGACGGCGACGGCGCCATGGCCTGTGCCTTCCGGAGCGTCTGCAGCTCGCTCCGCATCGTGTCGATCTTCGCCGACATCATGGCCACGGTCATGTCGCGGTCCGTTCGGAAGCTGCTCTCCTCCGTCCGTTGCATCTGCTGCATGATCCCGGGGATGCGCATCACCTGGCGCTCGAATGCGATCCGCTGGAAGGTCTCGGGCTGCGCGGTATCCACCTGGCGGATGTGCCCGTCGAACAGCGTGAGCACCAGGTCGGTGCGAGCCCTGTTCATGGCCACCCAGCCGGAGTCCGCGTAAATGGTCCGCGCCGCCTCGGGGTTGCTGACGTCGTAGATCGCCACGTCGCGCATCCGGTTCGAGCCCTGGTAGATCCGGCTCGCCTGCAGGTACAAGCTCGTGCTTCCTTCCTGGCCGATCGGGTTCACCACCTGCTCCTTCAGCGACAGGAGCGGACTCGTCTGCGCCACGTCCATCATCAGCATGCGCCAGCGATAGTTGGACGCCGGCAGCACCTGGTCGTTGAACCAGACCATCCCCCCGGCGACCAGCGCCGCCGCCGCGAGCAGCGGCATCACCATGCGGCGAAGGTCGATCCCGCTCGCCTTCAGCGCGGTGATCTCGTTCTCCGCCGCGAACTGCGAGAAGGTGTAGAGCACGGCCACCAGCACTGCCATCGGCAGCGTCAGCGCGACGTTCGCGGGGAGGGAGAGCACGAAGAACTCGAAGAAAACCTCGGTGGCTAGGCCCTTCCCGGCGAGGTTCGCGAGCTCGCGAGCCAGGGTATTGATCAGCACGACCCCCGTCAACGCCAGAAAGGCGAAGAAGAAGGGCGCGATGTGAGAGCGGAGCAGGTAGCGGGTGAGAACCTTCATTACTCGCCTGAACAGAGCCGAGACCGGGAGGGGAAGTGGCGTGACTTCCGCGCCAAGCCGGCCGTTTGCCGTCGAGATTCAGCGCCTGCATAATACCAGGGGGCCGATCTCCCAACAATCGGCCGCACCGGGCCCCTCGTACCCCGGAACCGCCGCCGGGTTGCCGGAACGCCGCAGCCCCCGCCGGGTACGCCAATCCCAGCCGCCACACCGCACCGCCGTTCACCGCACCGGGTCTCGATGCTCGCCAGCCTGTTACGTGCCTTTTGCTGGACCGCGCTCGCCGCGGCGCCGCTCTCCGCGTCCTGCTCGGGCGCGGGCGGAGAGGCCGGCGCCGAGGCGCGGATCGAGCGCCCCGACTTTCCCGGCGAGGAGGCGCATCGACTGGTGGCACGGCAGGTGGCCTTCGGGCCGCGCATCCCGGGCACGCCTGGGCACCAGCGCCAGCTCGACTGGATGCGCGCCTGGCTCGCCGAGCGTGCCGACACGCTCGAGGTTCAGTCTTTTACGTCGCTGACCACGTACGGTGAGAGCCTCAACCTGACCAACCTGCTGGCGCGTTTCCACCCCGGGCGGCCCGACCGGATCCTGCTGGTGGCGCACTGGGATACCCGCCCGCGCGCCGATCAGAGCGCCACGCCGGAGGAGCGCGAGCAGCCGGTGCTCGGCGCGAACGACGGCGCTTCGGGGACCGCCGTCCTCCTGCAGCTTGCCGAGCTTCTCGCCAGGAACCCGCCGCCCATCGGCGTCGACCTCCTCTTCGTGGACGGCGAGGACTACGGCCCCAGCACCGCCGACATGTTCCTCGGCGCGCGCTATTTCGCGGAGAACAAGCCGGCGGACTACAAGCCGCTCTACGGCGTGCTGATCGACATGATCGGCGACCAGCAGCCGCGCTTTCCGATCGAGGGCTACTCGTCGCAGGCGGCGCCCGAAGTCGTCCACCGCGTGTGGTCGGTCGCCGCGGAGCTGGGGTACGGCGACGTGTTCGTTCAGGAGAACGCCGGCTCCATCAGCGACGACCACATGCCGCTGAACGAGGGGGGGATACGGACCATCGACATCATCGATTTCGAGTACGGCCCGGGTAACCGGTTCTGGCATACGCCGCAGGACGTGCTGGAGAACACGAGCCCAGACGGTCTGGAGATGGTCGGTGAGGTGCTGACGGAGCTGATCTTCCGCGGCGGGTGAGCCATGCTGTCCGTGACTCCGCAGGAGCGTCTCGCGCTCGGCGTCACGGCCCTGCTCCTGGCGGCGGGTGCGGGCGCGCGCGTCCTGACCCCGGGCCCCGCGCCGGTGCAATGGGAACAGAAAGCGCACGCCGCGTCCGATACTAAAGGGGTCGATGCGGCGGCCACTCGTCGGGCGGCGGAGAGGGCGCTCGCCAAGGAGCGGATTCGAGCCGAGCCGCTGAGGCCCGGGGAGCGCATCGACCCGAACCGCGCCAGCGTCGACGAGATCGACCGGCTCCCGCGGATCGGGCCGGCGCTGGCAGCAAGAATCGTCGAGAGACGCGCCGCGCACGGGCCTTTCCGCTCCCTTGCCGACCTCGACTCGGTCCCGGGCGTCGGACCCGCGCTGCTCCGCGAGATCGCACCGAGCCTGCAGCTCCCCGCATCGCCCGCCAGGGGCTCACGACGCGGCGGGGCGGCCGCGAAGGGGGCGCTGCTGGACCTCAACCGTGCCACCACCGAAGAGCTCGACGCGCTCCCCGGCATCGGCCCGGTGCTCGCCCGCCGCATCGTCGAACGGCGAGAGGCGAGCGGACCCTTCCGCTCCGTAGAAGATCTCGAGCAGGTGCCCGGCATCGGTCCCGCTCTTCGTGAAAAGCTTGCCGCATCGGTCCGGGCAGGGCCCTGAACAGCCCCGCCGCGGGCCACGATCGTTCGCCTTCATCTCCCACCGAACGTCCCGACATGGCAGTAGTAGCGGCCGCTGAACGCATCGGCGATATGCTGGTCCGAGATGGCCTCGTCTCCAGGGATCAGCTCGAAAAGGGTCTCCAGGACGCGCGGGCCAACGGGACGCGCGTAGGATACAGCCTGGTCAAGCTCGGGTTC
>JAHWJV010000091.1 GCA_019348265.1 Gemmatimonadota bacterium | reverse complement strand
CGCCTTCGAGGAGTCCGGTTCCCTCGCCGCCCCGACGGCTCCGCGAGCGGTTGCCGCTACGGAGGCGCACCTCGTCGGCTGAGCGCGGCCAGGAGTCAGGTGGCGCGGTCGACCGCAGGTGAGCCGGCGGGAATCCGGGACGCTTTGCCGAACCGCGTATCGAGCTCCTTCCATACCTGGGCCAGCGGGAGCCCCCGCGCGCGGAGCAGCACGACCAGGTGGAAGAGAAGATCGGCCGCCTCGCTGCGCAGCTCGGCGTTCTCCTGGTTCTTCGCAGCGATCACTACCTCCGTCGCTTCCTCGCCGACCTTCTTCAGGATCTTATCGAGCCCCTTCTCGAGAAGATACGTCGTGTAGGATCCCTCCGGCCGCGTCTCGTCCCTTTCCCGAACGATCTGCTCGAGTCGGCTGAGCATGTCGCCACCGTGACCCGCCGGCACGAGTTCGCGGGCGTCGGCCGCGCGGAAGAAGCAGGAGCGCTCGAGCGTGTGGCAGGCGGGCCCCTCCTGCCGTACCAGGTAAAGGAGTGCGTCCCCGTCGCAATCGAGCCTCACCTCCTCGACGTGCTGAACGTTGCCGCTGGTCTCCCCCTTCTGCCACAACGATCCCCGCGACCGACTGTAGTAGTGGGCCAGGCCGCTGTCGAGGGTGCTCTGAAGCGCTTCCCGATTGGCGTACGCGAGCATGAGCACCTCACCGGAAGCGCGTTCCTGCGCCACGACGGGGATGAGGCCTGCGGAGTCGAAGCGAAGCTCGTCGAGCCAGTCCATGGGTCTGAAGATGTTGGGAATCCGCGGCCTCAGCGTCGGAATGTAGATCGTCACGGCGTGGCGCGAAAGAAAGCGCGGACGGGATTCGCATCCCGTCCGCGCAGTACCATCCACATCAGTGGACAGCGTCGATCAAACCGGACGCCGTCCCGTGATGACACGCCAGGCGATCACGATCACCGCGATGATCAGGAGCACCCACGCGATGCTTGCCAGCGCCTCGACCAATCCGCCGAAGCCGAGCAGCGCGAGTACAAGCACCACGATGCCCAGCATGAGAATGAGGTCCACGGGTCTCTCCGGGATTCGGGGATACATCATGTCCCACGGGATACCGCGACGATTTGCAATCGGCATGCCCACCCTTTGGATCGCCAGTCCCGGCGTTGATTTCCCGCACGCCCGGGCGATATGTTTCGCGGATGCAATTCCTTCCCATTTCGCACGTCCCGGTCGGATCGCAGGACCTGCTCGCCGAAGACGTGCGCCTGCTACGGCGCATCCACGCCGCGTGGTATGCCCTCGCGGAGGCGCGCGGATACGAGGAGGTGATCCCTCCGACGTTCGAGTACGAAGAGGTCTTCACGCGCGGCGGCGGACCTGAGCTCGCCTCCCGCCTGGTTCGGTTCGTCGACCAGGACGGTCGCCTGGTGGCGCTGCGAGCGGACTTCACCTCGAGCATCGCGCGGGTCGCGGCGTCGCGCCTCGCGTCCGCCCCAGTGCCCCTGCGGCTCTGTTACGCCGGCAAGGTGTTCCGCCAGGAGGCCGCCGGCGAAGGGCGCCGGCGGGAGATGTTCCAGCTGGGCGCGGAGATGATCGGCGACGCCAGCGCCGAAGGCGACGTAGAGGTGATTCGACTCCTCCTGGACACGATGCATGCCGTCGGGATTGCGGACTTCCAGGTGAACCTCGGGAACGTCGAGTTCGTACGGCCGCTGCTGGAGCGTCTGTCCTTCGAGGAAGCGGAGGCCCTGCGGGGAGCGATCGATCGGAAGGACCGAGCCGCGCTCGCCGCGGCGGTCGCGGCCGGCGAGATCGAGCCCGGGGCGGGCAGGTCGCTGGTGGAGCTCCCGACGTTGATCGGGCGCGGCGAGATGCTGATCCGGGCGGCGGAGCTCGCGATCGGCGAGTCTGCCTCAAGCGCGATCGAGCGGCTGCGCCGCATCGACCGGCTGCTCACCCCGGCCGAGCGCGCGCACATCGTGTACGACCTCGGCGAGATCCGCGGGCTAGGCTATTACACGGGAATCCAGTTCGAAGTGTTCGCCGCGGGCGCCGGGCGCGCCATCGGGGTGGGTGGAAGGTACGACCATCTGCTCGCGCTCTACGGCGCGGACCGTCCGGCAGTCGGCTTCGCACTCGAGACCGACGCGCTCGCGGAGCTGCTCACGCAAGCCGCCCAGCGGTGATGGCGCCGATGAGGATCGCGCTCCCCAAGGGGCGAATGATGGACCAGGCGCTGGAGCTATGGGACCGGATCGGGTCCGGGATCGCGCCGGAGCAGGCCAACACGCGCCGGCTGATCCTGCCGTCGCGCGACGGTCGCTTCGAGTTCCTCCCGGTGAAGCCGAGCGACGTTCCGACGTACGTCGAAGCCGGCGTAGCCGATGCCGGGGTGGTGGGGCTGGATGTGCTGCTCGAGCGCCGGGCGGACGTTCTGCAGCCGCTGGACCTCGGCTTCGGGGCCTGCCGCATGGCGGTGGCGGCACCCGAGGGGCAGCCGTACCCCGACCTCCCGGGCGCCGTTACGCCCCGGGTCGCGACCAAGTACGTCGAGTCGGCACGGAGATTCTTCGCGGAGCGCGGCGCGCAGGTGGAGATCATCCGGATCGCCGGCTCCGTCGAGCTGGCGCCTCTGCTTGGCCTCTCGCACTGGATCGTCGACCTTGTCGAGACGGGCCGGACCTTGAAGGAGAACGGGCTGGTGGTGGTGGACACCGTCTTCGCCTCGTCCGCACGGCTCATCGTAAATCGCGCGCGCCACAAGCTCCGGCTGGACGACCACCAGCGCCTCCTGGCCGAGCTGGAGGCGGCGCTCGCCGCTCCGGCGCTCACCACGTCCTCCGCACGTTCGTGAACATTCGGACTCTTCACGCCGCGCCGCCCTTCTCGGAGCTGCGCGAGCTGATGCACGCCTCGTCCACCGACGACCCGGAGCTTCGTGAGACCGTCGCGGCAATTCTCCGCGACGTTGGCACGCGTGGTGACGCCGCGGTGCTCGAGTACACGTCGCGGTTCGACCGGCTGGAGGCGGGGTCGGTAGCCGAGCTTCGCGTCGGTGGCGACCAGCTGGCCTCGGCGGCAGCGGGCCTCGACGCGGATCTCCTCCGCGCGCTGGAGCGCGCCGCCGAAAACATCCGTGTCTTCCACGAGCGGCAGGTCGACCGCGGGTTCATCGACGTACTCCCCGACGGGACCATCCTCGGCCAGCGAGTGCTGCCGCTCAGGCGGGTGGGCGTGTACGTCCCAGGCGGGCAGGCGGCGTACCCCTCGTCGGTGCTGATGAACGTGGTCCCCGCGAAGGTCGCCGGCGTCGAGCAGATCGTGATGACCTCGCCGGCGCCGCCCGAGGGGCGGATGGACCCGGCGGTGCTCGCCGCCGCGCATCTCGCTGGAGTCCAGGAGGTGATCCAGATCGGAGGCGCGCAGGCGGTCGGCGCCCTCGCCTACGGGACGGAGGAGATCGGGCGGGTGGACAAGATCGTGGGGCCGGGAAACCGCTGGGTCGCGGAAGCCAAGCGGCAGGTCTTCGGCTGGGTCGACATCGACATGGTGGCGGGGCCCTCGGAGATCCTGGTGATCGCCGACGACGCTGCCTCGCCTCGTCAGGTCGCAGCCGATCTGATCGGCCAGGCGGAGCACGATCCCGACGCGATCTCCTGGCTTGTCACGGACTCGGCGCGCCTGGCCGCGGCGGTGCCGGCGGAGCTCGAAATCCTGCTCGCGCTGAACCCGCGCCGGGAGATCGCGCTGCGTTCGCTGACGGACAACGGTCTCATCCTGATCGTCCCGTCGCTGGAGGCGGCCGCCGAAGCCGCGAATCACCGCGCGCCCGAGCACCTCGAGCTCCTGGTACGCGAGCCGCTCGCGCTACTCGGCCGGATTCGCAATGCCGGGGCCATCTTCCTGGGCTCGTACTCGCCGGAGCCGGTCGGAGACTATTTCGCGGGTCCGAATCACGTTCTCCCGACCGGTGGGACCGCGCGGTGGGCGTCACCGCTCGGCGTCTACGACTTCGTGAAGCGCACCAGCTTGATCGGGTACTCCGAGGCCAAGCTGCGCGCGGAAGCGCCCGAGTTGCTGCTGCGACGCGGCGCCACCTGGACCACGGCCGCGCCGTTCCGCGAGACCGAGGCGGCGATCGCCGCGGCGGCGGCGCGCGCCGCCCTGGCGGCAGGGACCACGCGGTCGGCAGCGGTGGCGGCGGAAGTACCTCCGGCGGATTGGGCGAGGGCGCTCAGTGGAGAGAGCAGTACCAGAACGGTCGGGAGTAACTGCCTCATCAGCTCGGACTCGAAGGGGAGGGCACAGGCTCTTCGGAGCCTCTGGAGCACGTAGTTTAGCGAGCCTGGGCTTCCCAGTCGATCAACGGCGCGTCGGTGATGGCCTGGTGAACGGCATCGGCCACGGCACGGCGGATGGGAGAAATCTTCTGGTTGGCGCGCGTGGGGTTCACGCGGTTGCTGAGCAGGATCACGAAGAGGTCGCGCTGCGGATCCACCCAGATGGAGGTGCCGGTGAAGCCCGTGTGCCCGAAGCTGCGCGGGCTCATGTAGCGCCCGGCGCTGGAGCCCTGGGAGGGAGTATCCCATCCGAGCGCGCGACTCGAGCCGGCGCTCTGTCTCGCCGTCCAGCGCGCGACCGTCTCCGGCTTGAGAATGCGCACACCGCGGTGGGCGCCTCCGTTCAGGAGCATCTGCGCGAAGATGGCCAGGTCGCGCGCGGATGAGAAGAGCCCCGCGTGGCCGGCGACTCCACCCAGCGCCCATGCGTTCTCGTCGTGCACCACGCCGTGCACCTTTCCGCCGCGGAATTCCTGGATCTCCGTGGGCGCGATGCGGTGGCGGAGCTCCGGGGGCGGGTTGAACCCCGTGTCCATCATCCCGAGCGGCGTCCAGACGCGTTGCCGCAGGAATACGTCGAGTGGCGCCCCACTCAGCCGCTCCACGATCGCCTGGAGCAGGATCAGGTCCCAGTCGCTATAGACCATCCGGCTGCCCGGCTGGTGCGCCAGTGGCCGCGCATTGATCTGCTCCAGGTACTGCTCCCTGCCGCGGTAGGTGTTGAAGAGCGGAGCGAAGGCCTCGAAGCCGCCCGTATGCGTAAGGATCATCCGGACGGTGATCGAGGCCTTGGCCGGGTCGGAGAGCTCCGGCAGGTAGGCGCGGATCGGCTTCTCGATGTCGAGCAGGCCCTGCTCTTCGAGGATCATGGCCGCCGTGGTCGTGCCGATCACCTTGGTCAGCGACGCGAGGTCGTAGACGGTCTCCGGGCCGACGGCGGGCGCTCCGTCCGCCGCGTCCGTCCTCCCATACCCCTGGAGGTGTATCACGCGTCCGTACCGGCCCACTGCCAGGGCGGACCCGGGAGAGGCGTTGTCTCGAACCGCCGCCTGCAGGAGGGAGTCCAGCGTCGGCCGCAGGCTCGCCTTGAACCCGGCCGCGCTCGTGTCGGCCACTACCGCCCCGACGGGGTCCACGTGTACGGCGATGGTCTGCACCGCGGGAGGCGCGGCCGTGAGCTCGCCGCGCGGAGCCGGAGTGCACGCGCCAAGACCGAGCACCAGGGCGATGCAACCGGCGCCGGCGGCAGGTACGGCCACAGTTCGGGGCGACTGGTGGGTGGGCACGGACTGTCGTTCTTGCGCAGGGTAGTACACGGTTCAGTCGGGAAGTGGTCTGACGACGATGTTGCGGAAGTGGGTGATCTCGCCCACCTCGTGCGCCTGCAGCGCAAAAGTGCCGCCGGTCAGGCGCGTCCGCTTGTCGGCGGGCTCAGTGTAGTCGTTCACCAGGCGATCGTCGATCCGCACCTGCACGCGCCGGCCGGTCACCCTGATGTTCATCACGAACCAGACGTCGTCCTTCGCCGGCGGCTCGAGGATGTCGGCGAAGGTGAACACGCTGGCCGTGCGCCCGGGGTTAGCGGCCGTGTTGTTGATCTGGATCTCGTAGCCGGATGGAAGGATGTTCGGCCAGGCGCCTTCCATGTAGTGCGTGTGGACGTAGATCGCGGAATTCGCGCCCGGCCGCGTCATGACCTCCGCCTGAAGCTCGAAGTTCTTGAAGTCGCGGTCCATCAATGGGCCATCGTAGAACAGGTGGCTGCGGAGCCCGTTCGCCACGATGGCACCGTTCTCGATGCGGAACGCGTTCGCGTCCTCGGCGATGCGCCACCCATCGAAGCTGCGGCCGTCGAAGAGCCTGAACCATCCATCCAGGAGCGCTTGCGGCTCGGAGTGCCGCGCCCCCGCGCACGGAACGGTACGCTTCTCCGAGCAGGCCGGCAGCCCTCGAGCACGCCGCTGCCCCGGGGCTTCGGCGACGGTCGCGAGACAGAGCAGGATCAGGACGGATGTCATCTTCATGTGACTTCTCTCTGTTCGTGGGAAGCCGCGGGTGAGCGGAGGGGTGTGCGCGAGCCGCGATTCTCTCGAGCTCGGATCAGCGCAGCACGTCCAGCTTCAGCAGGTCGCGCGACTGGGCCAGCGCTTCGCGCGCGAGACGCCTGGCTTCGTCGGTGAACAGCTTCTCCAGGACCTTCGTCTCCAGCCGATCCGCGTAGTGCGCTGGGGTGAGCTTGAACCAATCGCTGACCACGCTGACGCCGGTGACGCTGAAGCGCCAGATTTTGTCCGCGTCCTTGACCAGCTGGTCCTCGAGCGAGATCGCCTCCGCGCGGGTGTCGTGACCGTCGATGATCCGGGCGATGTGGTCGACGGTCCCGGCATCGAAGCCGAGCGGCGGGAGCAGCTCCCGCGCGAGCACCGCGCCCTCCAGCTCGTGCCTGCGCTTCACGTCCGACTGCAGCGCGTTGTCGCCGAAGCCGTCGCGATAGATCGCCTCCTGGTCCACCACTGCCCAGCCGAGGTCGTGCATCAGTACGCCCACGAGAACGACCTCGCGGTTCGCCTCGGGATGCGCCTCGAGCAGCTTCTCGGCGAACCGGTACGCGATCGGAACGTGCACGTCGTTCTTGCGCGCACGCAGGTAAGGCAGCGCGGCACTCCACACCTCCGCGTACTCCGTCGCTCCGCTCATCGCGCTGCGTTCATCTTCACTCTTGCATTCACGAGAAAAGCGGGGTCGCCCGGGGCCACGTCAGCGCCGCGGGTTCCCCCAGAACACGAATGTCCCGCGAGTGGCGGAGGTGATGATGTCCGGCGCGCGGTCGCCGTTCAGGTCGGCGATCTTGAACGAGGAGCCGACGCCGGAGCGGTTGTGGATCAGCTCCGGAACGAAGCGCGCGCCGCCCGGCGCGTCGGGGGCGCGAACGGTCCGGTATCAGTAGAGCACGGCGGGTCCGTGCGGATCCGAGTCGGTGTAGCTCTCGCGGTGACCCCAGAAGCGCTTGCCGGTGACGAAATCTAGCACTCCGTCCGCGTCGATGTCGGCGGGCACCACCCCTGAGTGGAGCTGCGAGAAGGTCACCCCGCCGGCATTCCGATCGGCCGCGGCGAAGTCGTCCATGATCATGGTGTATCCCGGCCCGAGATAATAGAAGGGCCCCGCGACCAGGTCGATGACGCCGTCCCGATCGATGTCGGCGGCCGCCACGTCCCATGCATAGTAGAACTCGTCGAGCTGCTGCATCCTGAAGCGACTCGAAACCTCCTCCGGCGGGCTCACGCGTCGATTGAGGTCCTTGAAGGAGACGTCTTGGAATCGTGCCTCACCGGAGCCGACGTAGAGGGCGACGGGGCCGAACCCGCGCCCATCGTCGTCCGTCGCCCCCTGACGGATCGCGTTGCCGCCATTCAGGACCGGCCGCATGATGTTGGCGTCGAGAAATGCCATCAGGGAGTTCCATTGCCCAGGCAGGATCCGAGCGGGCGGTGGCTCCAGCTCCGGCAGGCGCACGCCGGACGGGGGCACGGCCCCCGCGACTCCTTCCGGCGTGGCGCCTACGATCGCGGACGCGTGCCCGCCGAGCACACCCGCGCCGGTGGGCGCCTGCGCCTCCTCCGGTGCTACGCGAGTCTGGGTCGGCGCGAACCGCAGCGGCTTACGGGTTACGATCCTGCCGGCTCTGTCGGTGGTGATCGCGTACGGCGTGAGATCGCCGTTCTTCAGGGAGATGAAGACGCCGGCCAGCCCGTCCGCCGTACGTTCGGCGCGCAGCAGCACGCCGGCGTCGCATTCTCGGGCGCAGCGGAAACGGCTGTAGAAGGCGACGTCCTGATACGACGCGTCCGACAAAAGCCATCCGCTTCTACCCGCTGGCGCGGTGCCGATGATCTCGCCGTTCTGCGCGCGCCAGGTCGCCTGACCGAAGGTCGGCCAGCCGGTTAGCTGCGAGCCCTGGAATCGTCGGTCCGGCACGAAATCCGGGGCCCGATTTTGAGCGTGAGCAGGATCGGCGACCAGCAGGACACCGAGGGTCAGAACCAGGGACACACGCGCCTTCAGCATCTGGAGACCTCGAACGACGGGGGAATCCTGCTGGTGCGAAGAGCCGGCCCGGCCCGGAGAGACCACGGAATAGAGCGCGATCGGGAGCGCGGAGTCAAAGCGGCGGCAGCGAGCCGCTCTACGGGCCTCAGCGCCCACGAGGTTCGGCAGCGCCACGCCGAGCGCGGCGGTGGGAGAGGGCCAGGAGGCTTCCTAGCGCTACCGTGATCGTCGTCCCGATCACGACGTGCCAGGGGTACGCTATCCCGCCGGCGGCTGCCAGGAGCTCCGCCGCCCGGCCCATCCCGAGCGCGTCGAGCGCTCGCGAGTACAGCCGCCCGAACACCACCGCGCTCATGGCGGCGAGCGTTACCGCGAACGCCCACAGCGCGTCGCGCTGGGTGGCGCGTGGATTCAGGATCCCAAGTAGGAACAGGCCCAGCAGCCCGCCGTAGGTGAAGGAGGCGACCGCGAGACCGATCTCGACGACCGGGGTGTCGCGCGAGCGGAAGAGCAGAGCGCCTCCCACCAGGACCGCGCCCCATACGACCGTGAAGATCCGCCCCGCTCGCAGCAGCTTCGCTTCGCTGGGCGCGCGAAGCGGCGCGTACAGATCGTACGTGCTCGCCGAGGCCAGCGAGTTCACGGATGAGGAGAGCGACGACATCGCGGCGGCGAAGATGGCGGCGATCACGATTCCGGTCGCCCCGGGTCGAAGCTCGTTCACGATGAACGTGGCGAAGATCTCGTCCGTGCGAGCGAACTCACGCGCGCCGTAGAAGGTCCACAGCCCCAGGCCGATCACCAGGAAGAGCGCGAACTGCGCGATGACGACGAACGCGGAGCCGATCAGGGCCATCTGGCTCCGCCTCAGGTCGCGGCAGGTGAGCAGGCGCTGCACGATGATCTGGTCGGCCCCGTGGGAGGCCATCGAGAGGAACGCGCCGCCCAAAATCCCCGCCCAGAGCGTGTACGGCTGAGACGGATCCCAATCGAGGCGGATGATCTCGAGCTTCCCGGCGCTGTCCGCCGCGGCCGAGATCGCGGTCCACCCGCCCGGCACGCGAGCCAGCAGCACGTACAGCGCGCCGATCGCGCCGCCTGTGTAGACGAGCAGCTGAACACAGTCGGTCCAGATCACCGCCCGGATTCCGCCGTAAAAAGTGTAGACGACCGTGAGCACGCCGATCGCCAGGATGGATGTGGGGTAGCTCCAACCGGTGATCAAGGCCAGTGGGATCGCGGTCGCGAAGAGCCGGACGCCGTCGGCCAGAGCGCGTGTGACCATGAAGGTCGCCGACGCGGCGCGACGAGTCACGAGCCCGAAGCGCTGCTCCAGCAAGGCATACGCCGTGGTAAGCTCGCCTCGGAAGTACGCGGGGAGCAGCACGAGCGCGACCACGATCCGCCCGATCAGGTATCCGAGGGAGATCTGCAGGAAGCCGAGGTCGGTCGCGTACGCAAGGCCGGGGATGCTGAGGAAGGTGAGCGTGCTGGTCTCGGTCGCTACCACGGAGAGCAGCACCGCTCCCCACGGGACGTCCCGGCCGCCCAGGAAATAGTCGTTCGCGCCCCGCTGCCCGCGGCCCATCAACATACCGGCCCCGGTCACCGCGGCCATGTACAGAATCAGAACGACCGTGTCCAGAGTCGT
>JAHWJV010000090.1 GCA_019348265.1 Gemmatimonadota bacterium | reverse complement strand
CTAGCCCTCGACTTCGCGCCCATGGAGGCGGACCTCGCCTCGGAGCTTCCCGCGGGCCGCGAGTGGATCTACGAGCCGAAGTGGGACGGCTTCCGCTGCCTCGTCTTTCGCGACGGCAAGAAGGTCGACCTCATCTCGAAAGCCGGGAAGCCGCTCGGCCGGTACTTCCCGGACGTGGTCGAGTCCATTGCCGGGGTCGAGGCCACGCGCTTCGTGCTGGATGGGGAGATCGTGATCCCGGTCGACGGCTCTCTCTCCTTCGACGACCTGCTGCTCCGGATCCATCCGGCCGCGTCCCGCGTCAACAAGCTGGCCGCCGAGAATCCCGCGCACTTCGTCGCCTTCGATCTGCTGGTCGACGCGGACGGGAAGAACCTCGCCGGAGAGCCGCTCCACGCGCGCCGTACGGCGCTAAACGACTTCGCCTCCCGCTTCTTCGCCGGGCACGATTCGCTGCACCTCTCGCCCCACACGGCGGATGTGAAGGAGGCGCGGCGCTGGCTCGCGGACAAGGCGGGAGGTCTGGACGGGGTGGTGGCGAAGCTGGGCGACGCCGCTTATGCCTCCGGAGAGCGCACTGGAATGGTGAAGGTGAAGAGGATGCGCTCCGCCGACTGCGTAGTGGGTGGTTTCCGCTGGTCGAAGAACGGCCGCACCATCGGCTCGCTACTGCTCGGACTCCACGGTTCAGACGGGAAGCTCTACCACGTCGGCTTCTGCTCCGCGTTGAACGCGGACGTGCGCAAGGAGGCGGACCAGCGCGTGACCCCACTCCGGGGGGGCGACGGCTTCAGCGGCCGCGGACCCACGGTGGTCTCGCGCTGGAGGAAGGAGGGGTCGGGTGAGTGGGAGGCGGTACGCCCTGAGGTGGTGGTCGAGGTGGAGTACGACCACTTCAGCCAGGGCCGCTTTCGTCACGGCACCCGCTTCCACCGCTGGCGTCCCGACAAGGACGCGAAGCAGTGCACTCTGAATCAGGTGGAGAAGGAGGGGCGCAGCGCCCTAGAGATGCTGTGACCGCGGGGCGCCCTACGAACTTGTGGGCCTCCGATTCCGTCCGCGCCTGGAGCGCGGCGCTGGAAGCGTACGACGCGGTCGTCGACCAGCAGGGGGTGAAGGCCCTCGTCGAGCTCGACCGCTGGTACCGCGAGGAGCTGCCCGCCGCCATCTCGGCGCGCGATCCCATGCACGCCACCCACGCGGAGCTGGTGCGCGTGACGGAGTGGAAGATGGCGCGCGGGGTGTGGCGCGCCCGGAATCTGGGGCTGGTCCGCGGCAATGACCCCGCTCTGGTGGAGCGCACCAGCCGCGATGCGCTCGCCGCGATCCCGGAACCGAAGGCGCCGGTCGCCGAGCTCGCGACGCTCGCCGGGGTAGGGCCCGCGACCGCCTCCGGAATCGTGTCGGCGGCGGCTCCGAACCTCTACCCGTTCTTCGACGAGCTGGTCGCGGCCCAGGTCCCTGAATTCGGCGCGGTCAAGTTCAGCCTCGGCGAATACGTCCGCTACGCCGCCGCCCTCCGCGAGCGCTCACGGCGCCTCGGGCCGGAGTGGACCCCGGTGATGGTGGAGCGGGCGCTCTGGTCGCACGTCGGCGGCAAAGCCGGCGCCCGCCGCACCAACTCGGTATAGACCTCGGCGACAGCAGCTCTCCTTCCGGGCGCAGGTATCGAACGGCGAAGCCCACCGGATCCCTCTCGTTGGGCGGAATCTCATGCCTGCGGCGGCACCGTACCGGCCCCGGGTAGCTCGCCAGCGCGATTCGGCTGGGCCAGCAATCCCTCCACGAAGCGAAGCTTCTCGTCCATGTCCGCAATGCGATCCTCAGCGTGGCCCAGCCGCTCCTCGGTCGAGCGCAGGGCCGAGCGGAGCTCCAGAATCTCGGCCCCCCCGCCGACGCCGCGCTGGCGCTCCAGCCGGTTCGCCAGCGCCTGCGCAATCGGCTTCCCGAGCCCGGTGAGGATTATCACCAGTATGACGAACGCGAAAACACTCACGGCACCACCTCGGTTCTCAGTCGGGGTCCGCCTACCGCCACCGCCGGAAGGTACCGCGGCCCTCACGATCGCGCGAGCGGCGGCACCCGGGGCTCCCCTAGCCATTCATGGCGACGCGACCAGCTCGTGACCCCGCGCAGAACTCGTTGCCGGCGAATCTCGGAATCCGCGCGGCGGATTCAGCCCACGAATGTGAAAAAGTTGCCGCAGGCCCTCGCCGGCGACGTCTATTTCCACCGAGCGTAACTGATTGTAGCGTACAGAGTTGAAGCGCGCCGAGCAAACGCGGCCCTGAACCTGCGGAGTACCTGTGCGAAACTCGCTATTTCACGTCACCAGATCGAAGTGAATTTCCGTGGATCTCCTTCTGATTCCGCGACAACCTCTCCGGGTCGGCAACTTCACGTCGGCCGCCAAGCGGACGGCGCGGTGCGAGGCTCGCGGCCATTGCGGCCCTTTCGCCAACCAGGCACTGTACGATGCGTTCCCGGAAGCGATGTGGCACGGAATGGGAGACTGTCTCGAGTGCGGCACCACCTGCCACGTGCAGCGCGAGATCGAGAGGCGCGACGCGGCGCCGATTGCCAGCGTCGCCTGATCGCGGATCGCGGCCGCCTTTCGCCAGCTAAGTCCCCTTCGCCTCGCCGCAGCACCCCCTCCAACCAGCATCCAGATCGTAGCTACGCTGCTTCAGCGGGGCTCGGCTAGTCGCGCTTACCTTCCACGGCGACAGCTGGCCGCAGGACTGCAGCCCGGGAAGAGCTCCGACGATCAAGCTTCGGCGTACGGTCATCTCGAGTGCCAAGCGCTCGCGCGGGCGCGGACCACCGCGACCGCCAGCTTTCTGCTCGCGCTCCTGAAACTTCCCTTACATACCGCCGTAGAGCGGTCGGGCGCCTGTCTCGGACATTCATCCCCCACCCACTCGATGCGCATCCTCCTCCTCCTCCTCTGCCTCGTCCTTGCGCCGACGGCGCTGGGGTCGCAGTCGGCACCCGCCTACGCCGATCCCGTGGCTCGTGAGCTGGTCGCTCAGGCAAGGACGGCGCGGCGCGAGCTGGGCCGCTCGATCACGAGCTACACGGCCATCGTGCGACAGCGATCAGCCGCGATGCTGCGGATGCCGCTGCGGGACCGGCTCATCGATCGTGAGGAATCGGCCGCGCGGGTGCGCTGGAGCCGCGACGGCGAGACGGTCGTGCAGGTGCTCGCCGCGCGCTCGGGCGAGAGACGCGGCAAGGCCGACGAGGGCAACCTGCACGACCTCCAGCAGCACATCTTCGATCCAGCGGGTGATCGCGTCTACTTCGCGCTGGAGGGAATCGGCTTCGCCGACGGTGACGACGACATGTGGGCTGCCCACCCGCTCGCCGACGACTCCGAGACCTACTACCGGTACGAGAGCGGCGACACCATGACCGTTCGGCTCAGCGGCCGAACCATTCGGGCGGTGCAACTGAACGTCATTCCACGGACCTCCTCGTTCCACTACTTCACCGCTGCCCTGTGGATCGAGCCGGAGAGCGGCGCGCTCGTGCAGGCGGTCTACCGGCCGGCTCGTACGCTCGACGTTCTGAGCGACACCAGCATCGTCGACGCGGACGATCAGGACGATTTATGGGCCGTTCCCGGATTCTTCAAGCCGATGGAGGTGGACTTCGAGAGCATCATCGTCCAGTACTCGCTCTGGGATCTCCGCCACTGGCTGCCGAGGCTCACGCGGGTGGAGGGCCATTTCCGCGCCGGAGCGGTGCGTGTCCCCTTCAGCCAGGAGCGGAGCTACGAGGTGGAGGTAGTCACCGATGAGGCGCAGCATTCGCCTCCTCTTCCTAGCGCGGAGCAGGTCATCGCCGGCTGGGGCGGTACGGTGCCGTTGAGAGAGTTCGCCATCGAGCAGGACTCGACCCCTGGCCGACCCCGCGCCCGCGTCTTCGCCCCTCGCGACCTCTCCGTGCTCGCCGAGAGCGAGGAGCTCCCCCCGCCGATCTGGGACGATGCGCCGGAGTTCGCTTCCGACGGTGAGCTCGATTCCCTGGTGGACGCGCTCGAGAAGGCCGTGTCTCGTGGAAGCGTCGCGAGCGCCGTCGAGCTCGACCTGCAATGGGGCGGCGCCGCGGGAGACCTGCTCCGTTACAACCGGGTCGAAGGCCTCTCCGTCGGGGTGCGCGGCACCGCGCGACACCCGCTCGGCAGCGCCAGAGCGACTCTGCGACTCGGGACCGCCGATCTCACGCCGAACGTGGAGCTCGCCGCCACCCACCCGCGGTGGGGCCGGACGCTGGGCCTCGCGGTGTATCATCAGCTCGTCGCCGCTGACCCGACGGCACTCGGGATCGGCAACTCCGCCAGCGCGCTGCTCTTCGGCCGAGACGCCGGCGAATACTACCGCGCCACCGGCGCCCGCTTCGAGATAGCTCCGGCGGCGGCGGACCGGCAGTGGTACCGCTGGAGCCTCTTCGCCGAGCGGCACGGCGCTGTGGAGCGTGGCACCGTCTGGAGTGCCGCCCGCCTTCTCGGCGCAAATCGCGACCTGCGCCCGAATCTTCACGCGGACGCGGCCGATCTGGTGGGCGCTAGCCTGTCACTTCACCCCTGGTGGGGGCACGACCCGGGCTCGCCACAGCTCGGCCTCGAGTACTTCCTGGAGGGAGCCACGGGGGACCGGGAGTTCGCCCGCTCGCGGCTGATCGCCCGCACCATCATCCCAGCGGGGCAGCGCTATCGGGTCGGGCTGGAAGGGGGCGGCGGCACGAGCTGGGGTGCCCTGCCCGCGCAGTCGCACTGGTTCCTCGGCGGGTCTCGAACGCTGCGCGGCTACGACCCAAGCGCCGCGTTGGGTTCCTCCTTCCTGCGCGCCAGAGCGGAGATCGCTCGCGGGGCCGGGCCCGTCGGTCTCGCCGTCTTCAGCGACGCTGCCTGGGCGGGGGAGCACAACGCCTTCCGTTCCGACGACGTCCTCGTCTCCGCCGGTTTGGGCGCCACCTTCCTCCAGGGCCTCCTCAGAGCGGACGTTGCCCGCGCCCTGCGAGCCCCGACCGGGTGGAAGCTCGAGCTCTACTTAGATGCGGTCCTATGACGGGAAGATGAATGATGATAATTCATCATCTTGCCGTTGACGTCTACCTCCGTCCCTGATTGATGAGCAGATACGTCCCGGTCTTCCCGGCGACGACCACATCCACGCGGCCGTCGCCGTTCATGTCGGCGGTGCGGATCTGGAGGCCTGTGCCGACGGTGCCCTCGGCGATGGTGTGGCGGGTGAAGCGGCGGGTGGGCTGGTCCCATTTGAAGTAGAGGAGCACGGCCGGGTCGTTCACGCCGGGATCGCCGGTGGGGCCGTGGGCCCACTTGCGCTTGCCGGTGATCAGCTCGTCGCGACCGTCGCCGTCGAGGTCGGCCCAGTGGAGGGCGTGCACCTGCGAGAAGGTGTTATCGATGTCGTGTCGGGACCATTGTGTGGTGCCGTCAGCCTTCGGCGGAAGCTGCTCCCACCAGCGCAGCCCGTATGCGTGCCCCGCTCCGACGACCAGGTCCGAGCGCCCGTCGCCGTTGATGTCGCGCACCAGCATGGGGGTGCTCGCCTGAACCGGCTCCCAGTCCGCCCGCAGCCGCCAGGGCTGACCGAAGGGGTTGGTCGCCGGGCGCTCCAACCACCCGCCTCCGAGCAAGACGTCCTCCCGCCCGTCGCCATTGACGTCGCCGAAGCCCATCCCGTGGCGATTCCCCACCTCGGAAAGGGTCAGCCGCTGCATCGTCGGGTTGCCCGCGGTGTCTTTAATCACCTTCCAGGCGTATACCGGGGCGTTGGTCTGCCAGCTGTTCACGACCCACTCCGGGACGCCGTCGCCGTCAAGGTCTCGCATGAAGGCGAGCTCGTTCTGCGATGCGCGGGTGTCCACCAGGACGCTGTCCTTCCAGATCTGTCCCTTCTCCAGGCCCTCTCTCCCCGGGTTCCGGAACCACCGCACGATGGTCGGGTTGAACGACCCCGCCACGAGATCCACCCAGCCGTCGCCGTCCACGTCGAACGCGTGGTCTCCGTTGCTCTCGACGTAGCCGTTCCAGTCCGGGATCAGACGGAGGGGGCGCGGGGTCCAGTCCGGGGCCGCGTACCAGTTGCGCCCCGCGATGATGTCGGGCCGACCATCGCGGTTCACGTCGGCGATCGCGGCGCCCTCGTTGGCGTCGGTGTAGAGGTGCCGCGTCTCGAAGCGGATGCCGCCCTGCTGGGACCGCAGCGGAGCCGCGAGCGCCGCGAACATCACGAGGAGCCCCGCCGCCGTTCGCGCGCGGGTGAAGCGGGAAGGTTGGTTGGTCGTGGCCATCGGTGCTCCCGGATGCGAGGAGGGGCGGGACGACTTCGCCTGCTCTGCGAAGCTATCCCGCCCCTCTGTCGCGAGCAACCGAGCCCTCAGCGGCCCTGTCGTTCCTGGACGCTCTGGACCACGTCGACTCGCGAAACGTACACTTCGTTCCGGCTCATCTGCTGGAGCTGCAGGTTCACCACGTCACCCCGCTCGAGCGCCGTCACCGGGTACTGCTGCTGGCGATACACCACCACCGTCTGCTGATCGAAGCGCACCCAGCCGCCCTCCCCCTGCTGGGTCCGGATCGACATCCTCGAGTTCCGCGCGTCCACCTCCTGGATCTCCGCCTGTACTTGCTGGCTCTGCTGCTGTTGTCCCCCCTGCCCGCCCATCGCCCCGCCGAGCACCGAGCCCAGGATGCCTCCGAGGCCACCCATCCCGCCCATCCCGCCGCCCGCGCATCCGGGGAGAACGGCGAGCCCTACGATCAGCGTAAGAGAGGAGATAGCGCGCATTGTAAACCTCTAGGCCACAGGTGGTTACGCCGGGGTTGGCGTGTCTCTGTAAGGCAATAGCGGTGCCGAAGGCGCCAGAAGGAACCGCAGGCCGTAATTTGCAGGCGATGCGGGACTTTCATCGGGGAAGCGCCGTGTGCATAGAGCGGGACGACGAAGCTGCCTCTGCTGCAGGCGTCCCCGCACGGGGACGGTTCTGGAGCAGGAGAGGACGAGCGCAGCGCGCCTTACCCGCCGGACACGGCGTTGATCACCTCCAGCTCGTCGCCCGGCCGAAGCGGGAGGTCGAGCGTGGGGAGGGAGGCCACGCTCTCGCCGTTGTAGTAAATGAGGACGTGGGTGCGAACCGCGCCGCGCTCGTCGTAGAGGTGGAACCGCAGCAGCGGATGGCGCTGCACCAGGACGGTCAGCGCCTCCCCGAGCGTTTCGGCCTCGACCGCTACTTGGTCGCCGCCGCCGACGCTCGGCCGCAGGAGACTGGGAAGGTGGACCGGGATCTCCATCACGTCACCAGCGTCTTCACGTGCGTGATGCGGGGAAGCTGGCCGGGGAGCTGGTTCCAGCTCTCGCCCTCGTCCGGGGAGTAGAAGACCTCTCCCATGGTGGTGCCGAAGTAGACGCCCGCGGGGTCGAGCGAATCCACCGCCATGGCGTCGCGCAGGACGCCAACGTACTGCGGCTCTTCCGGCAGCCCCTTGCCGACCGGCTCCCAAGCACTGCTACCCTTCCCGGACCGATAGACCTGCAGCTTCCCGTCCTTCATCACGCGCTGCTGATCGCTCTCGAGCGGCATGATGAAGCGTGTCCCCGAGCGGGTGACGACCATCGGGAACCCGAAGACGCTGGGGAGTCCCTCGTCCATCGCCACCCAGTTGTCGGCGCCGTCGGTGGAGCGGAATACGCCGCCGTGGAACTGCATGTAGAGCGTGTTCGAATCGGCCGGGTCCAGCACCATCTTGTGCACGCACCGGTCGATGCCGGTATCCGGCTGCCCGGTCGGCACGCCGGGGAGGCCCTGGTTGCAGACCTTGAAGCTTTCGCCGCCGTCCTCGGTGCGGAATACACCCACCGCCGAGATCCCGATCCACCAGCGCTTCGCGTTCCGCGGGTCCACGAGGATGGTGTGCAGGCAGAGCCCTCCGCCGCCCGGAAACCACTTCGACCGCGTCGGGTGGCCACTGATCGCGGTGACCTCGGACCAGGTTGCGCCGTCGTCGCGGCTGATGAAGAGCCCCGCCTCCTCGACGCCGGCGAGGAGCGTCCCGGGCTCCGAAGGGGCGCCCGGGACGATCTGCCATATCCGCTTCAGCTCGAAGCCGCTCCCTTCCGGGTACTTCGGGCTCCCCACGACCTCGCGCCAGCCCTCGCCCAGGTCGTCGCTGACGCGTACGGTCGTTCCGTAGACCCAGTGGCTCGTTCCCGCGTAGACGCGGCCCGGGTGGCGCTCGTCACCATAAAGGCTGTAGACCTCCCAACCGCCGAGATGAGGGCCCGTCATGCGCCACTCGCGGCGGTTCTCGTCGGAGTGGTAGAAGAACGCGCCTTTCGTGGTACCCACGAGCACTACGACCTGGTCGGCCATGGGAACTCTCTTCGTTCAGGTGGGACTTCGGGGGATCGTGAGGCTGCACCAGCGGGGGATTGCTATGGCTGCGGCAGCAGCTGGGGATCGCGCAACTGGAGGCGATAGGCTGTGACCAGCTCGCCACCCTCCGGCTGGAAGTCGTGGTCGGGAACGCGGACAAAGCCGAGCCGTTCGTACATTCGTACAGCGGCCTTCATCGTTTGGGAGGTGTGCAGCCCGAGGTCGGAGGCACCGGCCTCCCGAGCTCGCCGCACGCACTCTTTCACGAGCGCCTCGCCCACCCCGTGGCCGCGCGCTTCGGGCGCGACCGCCAGGATGCGCAGCTCCGGCCAGTGCGCCTCCGCCACCGCGCCCACGTACGCGTCGGCCGCGCGGGGGTAGAGCATCACGCTCCCGATCAGCTTCCCTCCGCGCTCCGCCACGATCCGCTGGGCTGGCCCTTCGGCGGCCAGCGCGCCGACGAGCGCCTGCTCCAGCGCTGCCCAGGCGCCCGGCTCCATTGATGAAGCGTACTCGACGTACGAGGCGAAGGTGATCGCCCGGATCGCCCGGCGCTCGTCCTCACGCGCGTCGCGGATCAACATTGCTTCCGCATCGGTCATTCGCCGAGCCCCGCGCGACCGTGCGGCTCCATCCAGTCGATGAGCGGACCCTTCGGCACCACCCGGTTCGGGTTGATCTGATCGTGCGTCATGTAATAGTGCCGCTTGATGTGGTCCACATTGACCGTGTCGCCGAAGCCGGCGTGCTGGTACAGGTCACGCGCGTAGCCCCACAGGTTGGGATAGTCGACGAGCCTGCGCAGGTTGCACTTGAAGTGCCCCACGTACACGATGTCGAAGCGTGCCAGGGTGGTGAAGAGGCGCACGTCTGCTTCCGTGATCCGGGGCCCGAGAAGGAAGCGCCGGCTCGCCAGCCGCTCCTCCAGCCAGTCCAGCCGGGCGAAAAGGGTGTCGACGGATGCTTCGTACGCTCGCTGCCGCGTCGCGAACCCCGCGCGGTAAACCCCGTTGTTCACATCCCTGTACACCAGCTCGTTGACCGAGTCGATCTCGGCTCGGAGCTCCTCCGGGTAGAGGTCCGGCGCGCCGGCGCGGTGGAAGGCGCGGAACTCCGTCTCGAAGTCGATGGTGATGTCCGGGTAGTTGTTCGTGACCAGCCGCCCCGCCTTGCGGTCCCAGATGCACGGCACGGTGTAGCGCCCCGTGTAGCCGGGGTCGGTGCGCAGGTACGCTTCGGAAAGGAACTGGAAGCCGCACACCCCATCCGCCGTGTGGCCGGGCCCGTCGCGGAACGCCCACCCGCGCTCGTCGCGCACGGGTTCCACCACCGTCATCCCGATCGTCTCCTCCAGCCCCAGCAGCCGCTCGAGCACGATCCGGTCGGAGAACCAGATCGCGACGGTGGCCAGCTCCCCCGGGACGAGCAGCAGCCCGAGGCGGCCAGCCCACGACGACAGCCCGCGCCGGCCCCGGCTCCAGCGCGGCCGGACCAGCGCCACCCCCAGCAGCGCGCCGTGGCGCCACGCCTCCGGGCTGAGCCGACGCAGCGTCGGGACCGACACGACGCCGAGCACCGCGGTCGCCAGGAGAAAACGAACCGCATTGAACGAGTAGGTCGGCACCTGCTCCACGGCGGACTTCACCAGCGGGAACG
>JAHWJV010000008.1 GCA_019348265.1 Gemmatimonadota bacterium | reverse complement strand
ACCGCCCGGTTGACCCGACCGCTGCCCGTCCTTAAAGTCCAGAGGCTAATCCTCCCGATACCCTGTTGATGTCTGTGCTCTTCCCGCTGGTCCCCGATCACGAGCCGTCGTTCAACCTCACCGGCACGCGCGTCGCCGAATTCTTCCGCTTCGGGTGCGAGCGGCAGCTTCGCTACGATCTGGTGAGCGCGGCGGAGCGGGGTGTGGATCGAACCGTGAGGCCGGGCGCGCGACTGCTGTCAGCGGCTGGCCGCAGCTGGGAGCGGAAAAAGGTACGGGAGCTGATCCGCCGCTTCGGGGCACGGCGTGTCGCCTTTGCCGGGTGGACCGAGGCCGGGAGCCCGGCCCGCATCCCCGCGGAAGCGGTGGTGCAGCTGCTTCGCGATCCGGGCGACATCGAGGTGCTGGTCCAGCCGGAGCTGCGGCTCCCTGATCCGGAGCGCTTTGCGCGAAGGTACGGCCTCGACCCGCGCAAGCTCCGCATCGCGTCCGCGGTGCCCGATATGATTCGCGTCCGCCGCCTCTCCGGCGGCCGGCGTCTGTTCCAGATCGTCGACATCAAGGCGAGCGCGAAGGCGCGCATCCCGCACTACGCGCAGATCGCCTACTACTCGCTGCTGCTCGACGAGATCTGCGAGCTGGAGGGGATCTCGGCGGGAGCGACCGATCGGCGCTGGGGGCGGATCTGGTCGCGAGCCGGCAGAGGTCCGGCCCGGTTCGCCCTGGGCGCGTACCGCCACCATGTGGAGGAGGTGCTGCGACGCGATCTGCCGCGCGTTCTCGACCAGGCGCAGGGCGAAAGCGCGTGGCACCTCTCGCCGCGTTGCGCCGGCTGCGGCTACTTCGGCCACTGCCGGGCCCAGGCCGACGGGAGCGACGACCTTGCGCGGGTGGTCGGGATCACCCCGCTGGCGAAACGGGTCCTCCGGGGGAAGGGCGTCCGCACCGTGCGGGAGCTGGCTCTCAACGTCCGCAAGACTACGTATCAGGGCTGCCACACTCTGGAGGCGCAGGCGGACCGGCTGGCGAAGCGCGCCAGCGCGCTGAGCTACGGCAAAGTGCTCGACGTCGAGGCGCGCACGCACCTGATGCCGCGCGTCGAGGATGTGCACGTGGTACTCACCGCGGAGGGCGACCCGGTGAGCGGGAGATGCTTCGCACTGGGCTTCCGCGTAAACGGTTTGCATCGCTTGCCGGCTGCGTCGACCCTCGGCGTCTGGATCGCGGCCGCGGGAACGCACCAGGCGGAGCGCGTGATCCTGCAGTCGCTGCTCGATTCCGTCGAGCGAGTTCTCGACGATCTAGCTACGTTCACGAAGACCGGACGCCGCGGGGGCCCTTCGCTCCACCTCTATGTCTACGACCGCGCCGAAGCCGAGCTGCTCCGCGAGCTGCTCCTGCGCCACCTCGGAGACGCGACGTCGCGCCCCGCCATCGCCAGGCTCCTGCGCGTCATTTCTCCAGGCTCCGTCGCCCTCCAGCCCGGTTTCCTGGGCGCCACCCCCGGCACCATCGTAGCAGACGTGGTGGCGGCGCTCTTCGCGCTACCCGTCCCGTACGCCTACGACCTCGCGGCGGTCTCGGACCGCCTTCGTCCCGCTGAGCGCGCGGCCCCCTGGCGCCCCCCCGCCGATCTCGCGTGGCCGTTCTCGAGCCAGATCGCCTTCGAGCGCATCCACGAGGTCTGGCATCGGCCGGCTCCGGAAGCCGATGCGCTGCGGAACGAGATGCAGAGTGCCCTCACCGGCAAGCTGATCGCGATCGACTCGGTGATACGCGCGGTGCGCGAGCGCTCGGCGCGCTCGGACAAGCTCCAGATGCGGAAGGAGCCGTTCGGAGCAGCCGCCGCGGACTCGCCGCTCCGCGATCCTGACCTGGAGTCGATGCGCCTCTTCACCGAGCTGGAGTCCGCGGCGGAGGCGGCGGGGCTACAGTCGCTGCACGTTCTGCCGGCGGCGGAGCGCGCGCGCCGCTTCGAGTGCATCCGTGGCCTCTCCCTGGTCGAGCGCCGCGCCGACGGCAAGCTGCTCTTCGAGTTCGACCCCGCCTGCCGAGACAGCAAGTTCCGGCCGGGTGACTTCAACCTGGTGCTCACGAACGACGACGATCGCTCCCTCCTCGAGGCCGATCGCCAGCCGTGGAAGCGGCGGCAGCTGGCGATGGATCTGGTCGGCTACGAGCTGTCGGCGGAGCCGCCGCGGGTGCTGCTCGCGCCGACGGGGGCGCTCGCGAAAGCGGAGCAGGAGCGCTGGGTGGACCTGGATCGGCTCTGCGTCCTCGATCGGGCGCCGGGCGACTTCAGCACCCCGAGGATCCTCGCCACGCTCGGCGCACTGGATCGCGGCGGCTCGGAGGCCGCTGCGGTGCTGAAGCTGCTCCGAGGAGAGACGCCGGCCGGCTGGCCCGCCTCGTCCGGCGAAGCCTCCGACACCTTCGCCGCGGTGCTAGAGCCGGCCGGGCGTGCGTACGGCCGGCCGGTGCTGAACCGTGACCAGGAGCGCGCCTGGCGGCAGGTCTTCGACGAGTCCCTCTCGGTGGTTTGGGGCCCTCCGGGTACCGGGAAGACGTACCTGCTCGCCTGGGCCCTGGTCGGCCTGGCCGCGGCCGCCCACCGCGCCGGTCGCCCCTGCCGCATCCTGGTCACCGCCGCGACCCACCGCGCCGTCGTCAACGTGCTGGCGCGGCTCGACAAGGAGATCGACGCCGCTGGGGTGTCCCTTCCGCTGCGTCTCGTGAAGCTCAGAGGGAGCGGGAGCGAAGCCGACGCGGAGCTGGAAGGCACGAGCGCCGATCTGGTCGCTGACACCGCGCTCCCCGGGCTGCTGGCGGAGGCTGATGCCACGGGCATTCCGTTGATCGTCGGGTCGACGGTCTGGTCGCTCTGGAAACAGATGCGCGCTGCCCAGGGTCCCACCGCGGAGGGGGAGGAGCGCGATCCCGTTGCCAGCTGGTTCGACACGGTGGTGATCGACGAAGCCTCCCAGATGAAAGTGCCCGAGGCGCTGATCGCGCTCTCCTCCGTCCGGCGCGGAGCGCGGGTGATCCTCTGTGGAGACGACCGGCAGCTCGCGCCCGTGCTGCGGGGTCGGTATGGCGCCGAGAGCGGCACCCTCTTCGGATCGGCGTTTGGACACTTCGCCTCGCACGCCCGGCCGAGCGTCCTGCGGGAAAGCCGTCGCATGAACGAGGCGCTGGTCGCGTATCCGCGGCGGCTCTTCTACCCGGGCCTCTTCTCCGCGCGTCCAGATCACCGCATCCAGCTCGGCGACGCGCCGCTTGACCCCGATCAGGCGGCCCTCCGCGACCTCTTCCTGGATCCCGCCAACGCGGTCGTGCTCTGCACTTACCGCGGCGTCCGGGCCACCGCGCGCAACGTGTTCGAGGCGCGCCTCGCCGCCGGCATCGTCAGGGTAGCGCGGTCGCTGCTGCTCGATCCGCTGACCGGTGAACGGTACCCCGACGCGCCGTTCGTGGCGGACGCCCTCGCGATCGTTTCACCGCATCGGGCCCAGAACAGTGCCATCCTGACGGAGCTGCGCGCGCTCGGGATGACCACCGCGGAGACACCCGTCGTCGACACCGTGGAAAGGATGCAGGGAAACGAGCGCGAGCTCATCCTCGTCTCCTACGCCGTGGCGGACCGGGAGTACGCCGAGGCCGAGGCGGGCTTCCTGCTCAACGCGAACCGCTTCAACGTCGCCGTGACCCGGGCGCGGGCAAAGCTGATCCTTCTGGTGAGCGAGGAGGTGCTGGACGCCGTGCCGACGGACGAGCTCGTGATGGAGGGCTCGATGGCGCTCAAAGGGTACGTCGCCCACTGCCGCGACGGCGCGCGCGATTTCGTGCTTCCGGGCCCGGACGGCTCCCCCGTCGAGCTGCGCTGCCGCTACCGATCCCTGTGACTCCGACGCGCACCCGTGCCCTCGACACGGCGCGTCCGCCGGGGTTAGAATGCTGTCGATCGACCGCCACGGGAAAGCGCCGCGTTCCCGCCGCCGGTCCTACTTACGAAAGCCGAGATCCGCCGAGCAGCCGAGCCATGGAAGCGCTAAAGCAAGCCGATCCGGAGATCCATCGTCTCCTGCTGGCGGAAGCCGACCGCCAGTCGAGCCAGCTCGAGATGATCGCCTCCGAGAACTTCGTCTCCGAGGCCGTCATGCAGGCGCAGGGGTCCGTGCTCACCAACAAGTACGCCGAGGGGTACCCCGGGAAGCGGTACTATGGCGGCTGCGAGGTGGTGGACGAGGTGGAGCGCTACGCGCAGGATCGGGTGCTCCAGCTCTTCGGCGCCGACCACGCGAACGTCCAGCCCCACTCCGGGGCCGGCGCCAACATGGCCGCGTACTTCGCGCTGCTCGAGCCGGGCGATACCATCCTGGGGATGAACCTCTCCCAGGGCGGCCACCTGACCCACGGCTCGCCCGTGAACTTCAGCGGCCGGCTCTACAACGTCGTTCCCTATGGCGTTCGCGAGGACGACCATCGCATCGACTACGGGCAGCTGCGCGAGCTCGCTCTCCAGCACCGGCCGAAGCTGATCGTCGCCGGCGCGAGCGCCTACCCGCGCATCATCGACTTCGAGGTGTTCGCGGAGATCGCGCGCGAGTCCGGCGCCCGGCTCATGGTCGATATGGCGCACATCGCCGGCCTGGTCGCGGCGGGAGTACATCCCAGCCCCGTGCCGATGTCGGATGTCGTCACCTCGACCACGCACAAGACGCTGCGCGGGCCGCGCGGCGGCCTGATCCTCTGCAAGGAGGAGCACGCCAAGGCCATCGACAAGCAGATCTTCCCCGGGATCCAGGGCGGTCCGCTGATGCACGTCATCGCGGCCAAGGCCGTGTCCTTCGCGGAGGCGCTCGAGCCGGACTTCAAGGACTACGCGCGGCGCGTGCTCGAGAATGCGAAGGCGCTCGCCGAGGGTCTCCTGGAGCGCGGCTTCGACCTGGTCTCCGGCGGCACGGACAACCACCTCCTCCTGGTCGATCTGCGCTCCAAGGGCGTCACCGGCAAGGATGCCGAGAAGGCGCTCGACCTGGCGGGGATCACCGTAAACAAGAACACCGTCCCCGGTGAGACGGCGTCGCCCTTCGTCACCTCCGGCGTGCGCATCGGCACTCCCGCGCTCACCACCCGCGGCCTCGGCACCGCCGAGATGCGCGAGATCGCGCGCCTCATCGACGCCGTCGTCACCTCCATGGACGACCCGGCGGCCATCGCGGGCGTCCGTTCCGAGGTGAGCGAAATCTGCGGGCGGTTTCCGCTGTACGCGGAGTGGGCGAGGGCGTGAGGGACTGGAAGCTATCAGCTATCAGCTATCAGCTCCGGCGGTTGGAGAAGAGGGCGGCACCAGATACGGGTGGCGGTGTAGCAAAACGGCTTCGCGGAACGAATTAGAACATTAGCGCACTGGCGAGCCTCGGTCCTCCGACTGATAGCTGATAGCTGATAGCTCATGAAAAAAGCATACATCGAAACCTACGGCTGCCAGATGAACATCAGCGATACCGAGCTGATGCACGGCATCCTGGCGGAGCAGGGATATGTGGCGGCGGAGGGGCCGGAGGATGCGGACGTGATCCTGGTGAACACGTGCGCCGTGCGCGATCATGCGGAGCAGCGGGTGCTCGGTCGCGTCGGCCAGCTTCAGCAGTTCCGCGAGGGGAATGCCGGGTTGGTCATCGGGGTGACGGGGTGCATGGCTCAGCGCATGGGCGACGACCTCCTCGGCAAGGCCGGCGGGGTCGATCTGGTGATGGGGCCGGACGGCTACCGCAAGCTCCCGGAGGTGCTGGGCGCGCTGCGGCCGGATTCGCGGACGGCGTCCGGCTCGCGAGCGTCGCTACCCGTGTTCGGCTCGCCGCCCGCCGCGGGCGGGCTCAGCGTGCTGGGGTTCGATCCCTTCGAGAACTACGAGGGTGTCGCGCCGCGTCGAACCTCCAAGGTTTCCGCCTGGGTGCCGGTCCAGCGCGGGTGCAATTACCGCTGCACCTACTGCATCGTCCCCTACGTCCGCGGCGACGAGAAGAACCGCGATGCTCGCGAGATTCTCGCGGAGGTCCGGGCGCTCGCCGACGACCGGGTCCCGGAGATCACCCTGCTGGGGCAGACGGTGAACTCCTACGTCTGGGAGGACTGGACCTTTCCGCGCCTCCTCCGGGAGGTCGCGCGGGTCGAAGGGGTGCGCCGCGTCCGCTTTACCTCGCCGCACCCCAACGACTTCACGCGCGAGCTCGTCGAGGTGATGGCGGAGGAGCCTGCGGTTTGCAAGCAGCTCCACCTTCCCGTCCAGTCCGGCTCGAACCGCACGCTGAAGCGCATGCTCCGCCGGTACACCGTCGAGGAGTACCGCGAGAAGATCGCCTGGGTCCGCGAGGCGATCCCCGGGATCGCGCTCTCCACCGACGTCATCGTCGGCTTCCCCGGAGAGACGGAGGAGGAGTACGAGGCTACGCTCGCGCTGATGCGCGAGATCCGCTACGACGACGCCTACATGTACCGCTACTCGCTCCGCGACGGCACCCCGGCCACTCGTCTTCCCGCCGAGCAGTTCATAGCGGGAGACGTCGCGCAGGCGCGGCTCGAAAAGCTGATCGAGATCCATCGCGCCATCCAGCTCCAGATCAACCGCGCCGAGCTCGGCGGCGTGGTGGAGGTGCTGGTCGAAAAGGAGGCGCGGCGCGGTGGGCTGCAGGGTCGCACCGGATCAAACAAGGTCGTCACCTTCGAGGGGCCGGCGTCGTTGATCGGCGGTTTCACCCGCGTGCGCCTCGTCGCGACCAGCGGCTCGACCTTCACCGGCGCTCTGGACGGCGACGTCGTGCAGCGGGTGGCATGAAGGACGAGCTGCGATGGCGGTGGGCGGCGCTCGGCGGAATTGCGCTACTCGCGGGGATCTTCGGCTACTTCAACTCCGGCGAGTCGATCGCTCTGCATCTGGGGGTCTTCGTCCTCTACCGGGTCCCCCTGGTGATACTCATTTTCATCGCGTTCCTCCTCGGTATGCTCACCATGTTCGTGGCTGGGCTGCGCCATGACATGAAGGTTCGCCAGCTACTCCGCGAGAGCCGCTTCGATGCGCCCCCGCCCACCTTCACCTCCTACGCGCCGCCTGACCCGGACCCGTGAACCCCACGCTTCGACCCCTCGTCGCAGCAACCCTCGCTCTTCTCCTCGGTCTCCTCCCCGCGCTCCGCTTCGCGCCGCCCCCTCCCGCGCTCCTCGCACTTACAGCCGTCACGATTCTCTGGGCCGCGGTTACACACCGCGACAGCTCTCCTTCCGGTGCTTCCCCGTTCCCGCTGCTCCTCTGCTTCGCCTCCCTCGGCGGCCTGCTCGGGGCCGCCGCCGTCCGTCAGGCGAGCGAAGATTGCCGGAACGGGATTCCAGACGGCACCCGGGTCAACGTCTCGGGCGTGCTGGGCGCCGCGAGCCGCGTCGAGGGCGAGGCCTCATCGCCGCTCGTCCCGCTGGAGTACGCCACGGTAGAAGCCGGTGGCGCAGTCTGTATGAGGCCGGTCAGGGCGCGGCTGCCACTGGGGGCGCCGCTGGCGGCGGGGGCCGAGATCCGCGGGGCGGGTGAGTGGCGCCGCTCGCCCCTACCCGTCGTGCCCAGCGGGTGGCCGGCGGATCCGATGTTCAGCGGTACCGTAACGCTGGATACGCTTCTCGGCACGACACCCCCCAGCGTTCTCCGTCACCCGCTGCTCTTCGCGCGCGGCCGAACCGAGGCTCGGCTCCAGCGCCTGTTCCCGCATCACTTCGGGCTGGCCGAGGCACTGTTGCTGGGTCGCAGGGAGCGGATGGACAGCGCGGTCCGGGAGCGATTCGTCCGCGCGGGGCTGGTGCACCTGCTCGCGATCTCTGGGGCGCATGTCGCGCTCTTCGCGGCCATGCTCCTGCTGGTCGGCGACGCGATGCGCCTCCCGCGGGAGAGGGTGCGGGCCGGTACGATCGGCGTGACGGCGCTCTACCTGGCGCTGATCGGCGCGCCCGGGTCGGCGGTCCGCGCCGGGATCATGCTCTCGCTCGCACTCCTGGCGCGCATCATCCAGCGGCCGTCCGCGACGATGCCGATCGTGGCGGCGTCGGCGCTGGCGTTGATCGCCTGGGACCCACGTACGGTGCTCGATCCCGGCGTGCAGCTCTCCTTTGCCGGCGTCGGCGCGCTCATGCTGGCCGCACGCGTGGACCTCGACGCGATGCCACGACACCTTGCGCGCGGTCCAGGGCGGTATGTCACCGAAGCCGTAATCGTCAGCGTCGTTGCCTTCGCGCTCACCGCGCCTGTCACCGCCTACCACTTCGGCGCCGTTTCGCCGATCGCGATCGCCGCGAACCTTCCGGCGGTGCCGCTCACCAGTCTGGCGCTGGTAGGCGTCGTCACCGCGCTGGTGGTCGACCCGGTGTTTTCTCCGGTCGCCGGCCTCATCGCTGACGGTGCGGCGGTGTCGCTCGATGCGGTCGACCGGGTCGCTCGGGTGGCAGGCGAGGTCCCCTTCGGGTATCTTCACCTCGCCCGCCCGGAATGGGGTCTCTGGTGTGCACTGGCCCTCGCGACGCTCGTCGGCTTACGTGCGACGATGCGGCTGTCGAAGGGGGTTGGTTGGGCAGTCGCGGCGGGGCTCGTCCTCTCGGTTGGGCTCGCCTGGCCGGCGGTCGGGACGGCGCGCTCCGACGCGTTGGAAATCCATTTCGTCGATGTGGGGCAGGGCGACGCGGTCGCGATCCGCACGCCCGGAGCACGCTGGCTCCTCATCGACACGGGACCCAGAGACGAGCGTTTCGACGCCGGAGCACGACGCGTTCTCCCCTTCCTCAGCGCACACGGGGCCAGCCGCGTCGACGCCCTGATTCTGACGCACCCCCACGCCGACCATATCGGCGGGGCGCCGGCGATCGTGGAGGGCGTCGCTGTCGGCCGGGTGATCGAGCCCGGCCTCGCGGTCGGTACGGACCTATACCTGGAGCTCCTCAGTCTGATCGAGAAACGAGAGATTCCGTGGGCGCGAGCGGAGGCCGGGCGCAGGCTCAGTGTGGACGGCGTCGAGCTTCGCTTTCTATGGCCAGACCCGGGACTGGTAGACACCGGAGCGGAGCCCAACGATGCCAGTGCCGTCGTTCACCTCAGGTACGGGTCGTTCGCCGCACTTCTCACCGGAGACGCCCCCGCGGAAGTCGAGCAGGAGCTCGTCCGCCGCGAGGGCACCGCTCTGCGCGCCGACATCCTGAAGGCGGGGCATCACGGCAGCAGCACGTCGACCTCGGCGGAACTTTTAGCGGCCGTCCAGCCGGAGCTCGCGGTGATCTCCGCCGGCCGCCGCAACCGGTATGGCCACCCATCACCGGAGGTGGTCAGCCGCCTTCAGGCCCGCGGAATCGAGATCGCCCGCACCGACCTGGAAGGAAGCGTCTCCGTTCGAGTTTCGGCGGGCGACGGGTATGGCTGGCGGAGGCTGTCGCCGTGAGCCTCGTCGAGCTCGGAGCCGGCCTCCTCCTCGGCCGCCGTATCCCACCGCCGGCGGGTATCCCCGAGGGGCTGCTCCCGGAAGGTGTGGTGCTCCGCGAGGGGAGCCTCATCCCGCGAATCGGCGGCCTGCTCGCCCGTATGGGCGCCCCCGCGGCCGCGGTGACGCTCGGCCGGACCATCGTCGTCCGCCCGGGCGCGCGCCTCTCGCCGGGGCTTCTCGTTCACGAGCTCACCCACGTGCGACAGTGGCGTGCCGACGTGCTCTTTCCGATCCGCTATACCCTTGCTACCCTGCGGCATGGGTACACGAACAACCCGTATGAAGTAGAGGCGCGGCTCGCGGCCGCATCCACGGAGATCCCCACTTCGGCGGAGAGAGTAACGTGACCGGAAGATCGGTCGTAACCATCGAGCGCCACATCATCGAGGAAGAAAGGCGCTTTCCTCAGGCGACCGGAGCGTTCAGCGACATCCTCTACGACATCGCCCTCGCCGCAAAGCTGATCAGCGCGCAGGTCCGGCGTGCTGGCCTCGGTGACATTCTCGGGCAGACGGGGACCACCAACGTCCACGGCGAGCAGGTGAAGAAGCTCGACGAGTTCGCCCACGACGTGATCTTTCGCGCGATGGACCACGGCGGCCACCTCTGCATGATGGCCTCGGAGGAGGAAGAGGAGATCATCCAGATCCCGCCGCAGTTCGAGACGGGGAATTACGTGCTTCTGTACGACCCGCTCGACGGCTCCTCGAACATCGACGCCAACATCCCGGTCGGGACCATCTTCTCCATTCACCGCAAGATCTCCAGCGCCGAGCGAGGCTCGGTGGAAGACGTGCTCCAGCCCGGCTTCAAGCAGGTCGCGGCTGCGTACGTGCTCTACGGGTCGTCCACGATGCTCGTATACACGACCGGCCGCGGCACGCATGGGTTTACGCTGGACCCGTCAATCGGAGAGTTCGTCCTCTCGCACCCGCAGATGCGCATCCCTTCTCCGGGGAAGACCATCTACAGCATCAACGAGGGCAACGCGCGCCACTGGTCGGAGGGGCAGCGCCGGCTGGTCGAGCACCTGCGCGGGTTCGACGGCGAGCTGAGCGAGCCTTACAGCGCGCGCTACGTTGGATCCATGGTCGCGGACGTCCATCGGACGTTGCTTTACGGTGGCATCTTCATGTACCCGGCCGACTCGCTGAACCCGAGCGGCAAGCTTCGGCTGCTCTACGAGGCGGCGCCCATGGCGATGCTCGTTACGCAGGCCGGTGGGCGCGCCACCGACGGCGAGCGTGACATCCTGGACATCGAACCCGAGTCGCTGCACCAGCGGGTGCCGGTATACCTAGGCTCGGACGCTTCCATTGAAACGGTGCGGCGCTTCGTCTCCGAAGGGGCCCGCTCCCCCGTCACGAGGTAAGCGATCGTGGCCAGCGGCTCCGGGGAGTACCGGTTGATCGTCGATCGGGTGGAGGGCGACCTCGTCGTGGTGGAGCTCGAAGAAGGGCGCACGCTCGACCTCCCACGCTGGATGCTCCCGCCCGAGTTGCACGAGGGGGACGTGATCATCGCTCTAGTGCGAGCGGTCGGCGAAGAGTGGCGCGTGGACACTCGCGTCGATGCCGAGGATACGAGCCGTCGGCGCTCAGCCGCCCAGGAAATGATCCAGCGCCTCCGCGCGCGGGATCCAGGAGGGGACATCCAGCTGTAGTGAGCAGGCGGCAGCTGCTCGAGAGCGTTTGGAGAGTGACGGCGAGCATCACCACCCGCACGGTGGACATGCACGTACGGCGCGCCAAGAGCGGCGCCGCCGCGGATTGGATCGAGACGGTGCGCGGCTTCGGGTACCGCCTTCGAAAGGGGCCGCAGGGATGATCCGGCGGTGCTACTCCTCGCCCATGAACGGGTACTCGTACGATGTCGCCGGCGAGAAGGTCTCCTTCACCGTCCGCGCATTGAGCCAGCGGTAGAGGTTCAGCGGAGAGCCCGCCTTGTCGTTGGTGCCGCTCGCGCGGCCGCCGCCGAACGGCTGCTCGCCCACCACGGCTCCGGTCGGCTTGTCGTTGATGTAGAAGTTTCCGGCGGCGTTCCGCAGCGCGTCGAAGGCCTCGCGAACGGCCGAGCGCTCCCGCGCGAACACGGCGCCGGTGAGCGCGTACGGCGTCGTCTCGTCGACCAGTCGCAGCGTTTCCGCCCACTTCGAGGCCTTGTAGACGTACACCGCGACCACGGGCCCGAAAATCTCCTCGTGCATCATCCGGTACGCCGGGTCTGTCACACGAACCAGCGTCGGATTGATGAAGTAGCCGACGCTGTCGTCGTACACCCCTCCCCCGACGATCTCCGCGCCATCCGTCTCCCGGGCGTCCTCGATATAGCCGGTGATCTTGTCGAACGAGACGCGGTCGATCATCGCGCCCATGAAGTTGCGGAAGTCGCGGACGTCCCCCACACGCACGGTTTCCAGCATCGCCAGCACGCGCTCGCGAACCTCCGACCACCGGTCGTCCGAAATGTAGACGCGGGAGGCGGCGCTGCACTTCTGTCCCTGGTACTCGTATCCGCCGCGGACGATCGCGGTGGCGACTTCCTCCGGATCGGCGCTCGAGTGCGCCACGATGAAGTCCTTCCCTCCGGTCTCCCCCACCACACGCGGATATCCTCGATACCGGTCGATCTTCTGCCCGACCTCGCGCCAGAGGTGCTGAAAGACTCGCGTCGAGCCCGTGTAATGGATCCCCGCCAGCTCCGAGCTGTCGAGAAGCTGTGACGTGATCGCGGCCGGATCACCCGGCACGAAGTTGATCACTCCGGGTGGAAGGCCGGCCTCTTCCAGCAGCTTCATCACGTAGTAGTTGCTGTACATCGCCTTGTCGGAGGGCTTCCAGACGGCGACGTTGCCGAGCATCACCGGAGCGGTCGGCAGATTCCCGGCGATGGCGGTGAAGTTGAAAGGCGTCGCGGCGTACACGAACCCCTCGAGCGGCCGGTAGTCCAGCCGGTTCCACACCCCCGGCGAAGAGTTGGGCTGCTCCCCGTAGATGCGCTCGGCGAAGGCGACGTTGAACCGCCAGAAGTCGATCAGCTCGCAGGCGCTGTCGATCTCGGCCTGGTGTGCGGTCTTGCTCTGCCCGAGCATCGTCGCCGCGTTCAGCGTCGCCCGCCATTTGGTGGACAGCAGCTCCGCCGCACGCAGGAATACCGAGAGGCGGTCTTCCCAGCGCCAGGTAGCCCAATCCCGCTGCGCTTCGACCGACGATCGAATCGCCTCCCGCACCTCTGCTTCCCCGGCCTGATGCCAGGTCGCCAGCACGTGAGCGTGGGCGTGCGGCATCACCGCTTCCGCCGTGTCGCCGGTCCGGATCTCACGGCCACCGACGATCACCGGGATCTCTATCCTCTCGCCGGCCATCCGCTCCAGCGCGCTCTTGAGATCCGCTCGCTCGGGGCTTCCGGGTGCGTACGAATGCACCGGCTCGTTGCGGGGCTGCGGGACGCTCGGGATGCTGCTCATGCGGTGCTCTCCAGTGGGTTGAGGCTCGCTCCCAAGCTACCCCTCGCGGCGGGGGCGTGCCACCCCTCCGGTGTACCGACCGACGAGTGACCGGTGAAGAGGGAGGAAGTCTTCAGTCGCAAGTCTTCGCTCTTCACGGCTGCCGTCGTCTTGACCCCCCCGCAGCGACCGGGTAAATTGTTGCCACCTATGCCGCACTCTACGCCAGGCGCCGTGATCGGCGATCCCCTCCGGGAACGCATCCAGTCGACTCTCGAGACGATCCGCCCCGCGCTGCAGAGCGACGGCGGTGATGTCGAGTTCGTCGACTTCACGCCTGAAGATGGGATTCTGCAGCTGCGGTTGGTCGGCGCATGCGGCTCCTGCCCGATCTCCTGGACGACGGTGAAGCACGGCATCGAGCGCCGGGTCCGCGCCTCGATCCCCGAAGTCTCCGAGGTCCGCGCCGTCTGAGCCGAGGGCCGCTTCTGCCAGTCGACGCCGACGCCCGCCGGGTGTCGGCGTTTCGTCTTCCAGAGCTGGCCTATTAGGTTGTCGCGCCTGGAGCCTCCGGCCTCCAACGTCGAGAAACTGTTTTCTTAAAAGTGATGGTAGATCACACATGGCTTTGACGGGTGACCAGATCCTCCGGCGTGTCGCCGCAGCGCTCACACAGGTGACCGACCCGCGCTCTGGTGAGGACGTGATCTCCTCCGGGCGCGTGCGCGAGCTGCAGGCCGCCGACGACGGAGTGGTGCGCTTCCGCTTCCTGCTTCAGCCGGACGACCCGGGATCGCTCGTCCGCGACGTCCGCGCCGCGGCGGAGAGAGTGGACGGTGTCTCCAAGGTCAGGATCGACGTCGGCCTACCGGCCGCGGCGGGGAAGTCCACCAAGGTGCCATCCGCCCCGCGCGGAGTTCAGCGCGCCGGAACCATTCCGGCGCCCACTCCCGCCTCCGACCTGCTTCCGAACGTCCATCGCGTCGTTGCGGTCAGCTCGGGCAAGGGCGGTGTGGGCAAGAGCACGGTCGCGGTGAACCTCGCCGCTGCGCTCTCGGTGAAAGGCCTCAGAGTCGGGCTTCTGGATGCGGACGTTTACGGCCCCAACGTCCCCACCATGCTGGGTGAGCGCAGGAAGCCTCGTGTATCCGGCACCAAGGGCGCGGAGAAGATCGAGGCGCTCGAGGCGCACGGCGTGAAGCTGATGAGCCTGGGTCTCCTGCTGGAGGAGTCCCAACCCGCGATCATGCGCGGACCACTGATCGCGGGTATCCTCAAGCAGTTCCTCGAGCAGGTCGAGTGGGGCGAGCTGGACTACCTGGTCGTCGACATGCCCCCCGGCACCGGGGACGCTCAGCTCTCGCTGGTCCAGACGGTCAACGTCGACGGGGTCGTGATGGTCACCACCCCGCAGGACGTAGCCACCGGCGACGTACGCCGCGCGATCAAGATGTTCGAGCGGGTCAACACGCCCGTTCTCGGCGTCGTCGAGAACATGAGCGGCTTCATCTGCCCCTGCTGCGGCACTCGCTACGACCTCTTCGGGAAGGGCGGCGGCCACACCCTGGCCGAATCCACCGGCATCCCTTTCCTCGGCGAAGTCCCGCTGGAGGTCGCCGTCCGGGAAGGTGGTGACGCCGGCCAGCCCATCGTCCTCGCCGGGCCCGAAACCCCCGCAGGCCTGGCTCTGCTCCAGGTCGCCGGGCGCGTCATGGAACTGGTAGGGAAGTGAGTGGGAACAGGGAACAGCGGGAAACGGCAAGGGAGAGAAAAGGGAAGAGGAAGAGGGAACCCTTTGCTGCCCTGGCGTTTCAACGAAACGGCCGGCATCCAGGGCGGATGCCGGCCGTGCGTCGTTATTCCCGCTGTTTCCTATTCCCTGTTCCCTAGCTGTCGAGCCACTTCTGGTCCGCGGGAGAGATCCGGTCCCGGTGCCGCGACTTGCCGATGATCTTCAGCACGACCCAGCCGATCAGGATGACCGGGGCGACTTTGAAGAGGAGGAAGCCGGCGAGCCCGAATACGAGGCCGAAAACGGCGCCCATCAGGCCGAGCACGACACTCACGGCGACGAATCCCAGGATTCCCAGAACGAACAGCGTAATCAACATGCCGACCATTGGTACCTCCTCTCTTCGGAATGAGTTCAGTCGACCCAGTCGATCTCGATCGAGCCGAGCGCTGCTTCCACGTCGATGGTCAACCGGTTTCGCGCACTTCCCCAGTTGGTGCTGAAGTAGCTCCCATCGCGGCGGACCAGGCCGGCCGCGTCGAAGCTGGTCAGGAACGAGCTCCGGTCTACCCGGATGCCGAGTGACCGCGGGAGACGCAGCACGACCGAGCCAATTCCCATCCGCACGGAGGCGGCGGCGTGTCCCTGCCATGCACCGCTGAAATCCAGTACGGTCGAGCCGACCCCGCCGCTGAACTCGATCCGGTCGGCGTGGGCGTTGCCCAGCCCGCGCACCTCGAGGTCGGCGGCCCCGGCGTTGATCTGTATGAGGGTCGCGCGGATCGGGTTCGGCTGGTCGAAGCGGACCTTCGTCTCGCTCGCGCCGGTGGACAGGTCCACCCGCTGCAGCCGAAGGCCGCCGAGATCGATCTTCGCCTCACCGGCGCCGAAGTCGAGATCGAGGTCGATCGGAACCTCTCGCGTCAGCGCGACGCTCGCCCGGGATCCATTCGTCGATCCCTTGCCCCGCCGGCCCTCTCTCGACCGTATGCCGAGATGCAGGGTGCGGCTTTCCTCTGAGAAGGTGCTCAACGGAGCAACCTGGTTCTGGTCGTAGCGGGTCTCCATCCGGTAGAGCGTCCCCTTGGCGGCCGATCCCACTTCCAACCTCCCGGCCCCGTACTCGATCCGTACCTTGACGGGTTCCGTCCCCCAGAGCTGCCGTGCGGAGGTGACCGTGCGCCAGTCCTGCGAGCTCGCGCTTCCCGGATCGAAACCAGGACCGACCGCGGTCAACAGCGCGACCACCGCCATGCGGAGGAGGCGCTCAGACATGAGCGTCCGGAGTCGGGCCGGCGCCGAAGCCGGGATCGGTATCGAATCCGAGATCCATCTGCGGCTGCGCCACGAAGGTCCGCCGCGTTCCGGCACGCGAAAGAATCACCGCACCCAGGCCGATCGTCGTGGCCGCCCAGATGACGGCCCAGGTGGCGATCTCCAGGAGAATCCCGATGAAACCGAGGAAACCCGTCATCTCTATCAGGTTCGCCGCCACCAACGGCGCGAGCAGCATCCCGAGGCCGGTGAATAGATAGGCGTAGGCGTTCCGGTACCGGAAATCGAAGGTCGTATTCCGCTGCTCGGACGTCCTCTCACCCACGGCATGTGCCGCGGAAAGGAGCCCCATCCCCGCAGCCGATGCGACTGCGAGCGGGTAGAGCGGTACCGCGACGAGGAGGAAGGGGATGCCGATGATCGACACCGCCAGCGCGACTACCAGCACCACGAAGGCCGGGATCAGCAGGAAGCTCGCGGCGAGGCCCACCGCCCCCGACCGGAGCGTGGATGCGCGGATGGTATCGCTCACCGTGTCGAGGTAGGAGCGGCCGTAGAAGATCAGCAGCGCCCCTATCCCCGCGAGGACGAGCCCGAACGCGATCACGGAGATCAATCCGGAGAAGCCGCCCGCGATCGCGCTGAACGGTGATCTGCCATGGTCGCCGAACCAGCGGCCGCGATGGTCGCGCTCGCCTTCATGGCCGGCCATGTCGCGGCCCCACTGCTCGTCGTCGTCCTCTGGCTCGTCGTCGCCGGCTCCCGCGGCGGCTACCGCTCCGGCATCGGCGGGCCGGTCGAGCATCCGCATCTCGCCGCGAATGCGACCCCCGTTCTCGACGATGCTGCCCCCGGTGACCGTAGCGTCTCCCTGCACCAGCCCAGATTCCTCCATTACCAGGTGCCCGCCCACGACGACCGCGTCGCCGGTGACCGTCCCCTGAACGCGGAGATCGCCGCCGACAACGACGACGTCGTCGACCGTCTCACCCGCCGCGATGGTGTGGTCTCCGGTGAACACCGACTTCGACCCCTGCGTCACCGCGGAGGGCGCACCCGGCGCGGGGGGGGGAGGCGGGGGGGTGGGGGCGCGCACCTGCGCGTCGACCGCAGGCGCGATCCCCAGGAGGAACGCCGCCGTGAGGTAAAGACGCGGGCGCGAGTTGCTAGTTGGCATAGGTGACATTCTTCATAGGCGTGCGTACGAGGCGAACGATCGCCCATACCGACAATGGGATCGCGATCGCGAGAAGCGTAGCCAGCACCGTCAAGGCTTCGGGCGGGACGGCGCGCGCGGCGTCGTACGCGCCGAGCAGCACGCCGGCCACCCCGGTGTTGGCCGCCCAGCGGACGGCGACGACGCTGGTGCTCGCCCAGGCTGCGGTCCCCTGCGCCGTGGCCCACTGCCAGAGCGAAACCGGCGTCAGCAGCGGGTGAGTCAGGAGCCAGGCGATCGCCCCCAGGATCGGCAGGGCCGGCGCCACGACCGCGGCGGCGAGCATCGCCCAGCCCCGGCGCGTCTTCGGCATGAACTGCCGGAGCCAGAGCGCGACCGGCCCCGGCTCAGGCGTGAGTCTCGTCCGAGCGATGACCGCGTCGCTGAACCCCGGCGATGGCGCAAATCGCGGCATCTCCGCAAGCGCGGCGAACAGCGCGTGGTACCCGTCGACGACCGAGGCGCACCGAGCGCACGACTCCACATGGAGAGAAGCGTCTCGATGCTCCGCCTGCGGCAGCAGCCCTTCGGCCAGCTGCTCCAGCGTCCAGTCTGACAGGTGCATTCCAGAATCCGACAAAGCGCCTCGCTCGGTTGAATGCGCGTCCTTCATGTGGAAAAGTACGACTCTGCTGTTCTAAAGGTTTCAGGTCTCGATCCGCAGGTGCGCCAGCGTCTCGCGCAGCTCCGCTCTCGCCCTGTGGATGAACGTCTTCACCGTCCCGAGAGGAACTCCCATCACCTCGGCGATCTCCTCGTACGCGCGTCCCTCGACGTGCCGGAGCAGGATCGCCGTGCGGTATTCGGGCCGCAGGAGGCCGATCGCACGCTCGATCTCCTCCCCGAGTTCCTTCGCCTCCAGGAATTCTTCCGGATTCTCGTCCTTGGACTCGACCGTGATACGTGTGGCTTCCACCTCGTCCGGGGTGGATGCATGACGCGAACCGTCCAGCGACACGGTGTCCGGCTCGCGTTTGCGGAGCCTATCGATGGCGAGGTTGCTGGCGATCTTGAAGATCCAGCTGGAGAACTTGTACTTCGGGTTGAAGCGGTCGAGGTGGTTGAACACCTTGACGAACGTCTCCTGCGCGAGGTCTTCGGCGAGCTCCCGGTCGCGCACCATGCGATAGACGAGCGAGAATACCGGCCGCTGGTAGCGGTCGAGAAGCTCACGATAGGCCTTCTCGCTGCCCGTGCGGGCGAGGGCGATCAGGTCGTGGTCCGTCGCAGGAATGAGTGCCAAGTTCAACGATCGAGGTCACGGTCGCGGTTCTGGAGACCTTACGACGGGGGGTTGAGGAAGTTTCAGCGACGCGACCGTATGGGTGCTTGCCTGGCTCCGGAGGCACGGATAGCTTTCTCGCTTTCATTCTATCGGACCCCGTAAATTTGCGCGATGCCCACGGTTCCGCTGCATGAGCCGGTGATCCCGGCGGACGAGGAGAAGGCGGCGCACGTCCGCCGGATGTTCTCCTCGATCGCGCCGCGTTACGACCTGCTGAACCACCTGCTCTCCCTGAACGTCGACCGCCTCTGGCGCCGGTGGGCGGTGAATCGGCTGCGCTGGGAGGACGATCCGGCGGGTATCTACCTGGACAACTGCGCGGGTACGCTCGATCTCGCCAGCGATCTAGCCCGGCGCGGCGCCTTCCGCGGGCGCGTCATCGGAAGTGACTTCACGCATGCGATGCTGGAGCACGGCGCCCACAAGGTCGAGCGGCTTCCGGTGCATCCGGTCTGCGCGGACGCGCTCTCGCTCCCTTATCCCGACGGCACCTTCTCCGGCGCCACGGTCGGATTCGGCGTTCGCAACCTCGCCGACCTGGATGCTGGTCTCCGCGAGATGGCGCGAGTGCTCCGCAAGGGCACCCGTCTCGTGATCCTCGAGTTCACCACTCCCGGCTGGCAGCCCTTCCGGGCGCTCTACTTCTCTTACTTCCTGAAGATCCTTCCGATGGTCGGCCGGATGGTGTCCAAGCATGGCTCGGCCTACAGCTACCTTCCGGAGTCGGTGCTCCGTTTCCCGGAGCCGCCGGAGCTCGCGACGCGCATGCAGCGCGCCGGGTTCGCGAACGTCGGTTGGAAGCGCCTCACCGGCGGGATCGTCGCTCTGCACTGGGGAGACAGGGCCTGATGGGCACGGTCTTCGACCTCCTCGTCCGCACCTTCGTCTTCTCGTTCATCTTCTGCTGCGTCGTGTCCGGGATGCTGCAGCTTCTCGCCTTCACGCGCCATTCGCGCTCCGACGTCCCCTTCTCCATCCGGGCCCTCTGGCGCCCCGAGGAGCACTTCGATGCCGTCGGCCGCCGCCAGATCGCGCTCGCTCGCCGACTCCTCACCATCGGCGGCGTCGCGTACCTGTCGTACGGGGTGCTCGTAGTGGTGGCGAATGTGTTGTAGAGGGGGGCTATCGGCTATCGGCTATCGGCTATCAGTCAGCGGTAGCGGGCCGCGTGCTCGGTGGAGCGTGAACGTTGGCCCCCGCCGTGCTCTAGCGGTGGCCACGAATCCTCGACCGAAGATTGGAGACTGACGACCTACGACCGATAGCCGATACCCGATAGCCATCAATGCCCATTTTCCAGAACCTTCAGGAATTCCTCGCCCATCTCGACCAGCAGGGCGATCTGGTTCGCGTGAAGCAGCCCGTCTCGGTGGATCTGGAGATGGCGGAGATCGCGGACCGGACGATGAAGCTGCCGGGCGGCGGTCCCGCGCTGCTGTTCGAGCGCCCGGTGCTCGCGGGCGGCATCGAGAGCCGCATCCCGGTGGCGATCAACGTGTTCGGTTCGTGGGCGCGGATGACGGCGGCGTTGGGAGTGACGGACCTTCGCGAGCACGCGGAGCGCATCCGCGAGCTGGTGAAGCCGGCGGTGCCCAAGGGACTCTGGGCCAAGGTGCAGATGCTTCCCAAGCTGATGGAGCTCACCAAGGTCCCGCCGCGGTCGTACGGCAAGAAGCCGCCGTGCCAGGAGGTGGTCCTGCGCGAGGGCGAGTTCGACCTCACCACCCTGCTTCCGGTGCTGCGGACCTGGCCGGACGACGGCGGCCCGTTCATCACCATGCCGATGGTGATGACGCTCGACCCCGAGAGCGGCGCACAGAACATCGGTATGTACCGGATGCAGGTCTTCGGTCCGACGACGACCGGGATGCACTGGCAGCGGCACAAGGGCGGAGCGGCGCACTACCGCGCGTGGAAGAAGAACGGATCGACGCGGATGCCGGTGGTGGTGGCGCTCGGCGGCGACCCGGTGACGATGTACACGCCAACCGCGCCGCTTCCCCCGGGGATCAACGAGTACCTCTTCGGCGGCTTCCTTCGCCGGCAGCCGGTCTATACCGCGAAGGCGCTCACGGCGGACATCGACGTACCGGTCGAGGCGGAGATCGTGCTCGAAGGGTACGTCGACCCGTCCGAGGCGCTGGCGATCGAGGGCCCATTCGGCGATCACACCGGGTTCTACACGCTGGAGGAGGAGTATCCCACCTTCCACGTCACCACGGTGACGATGCGGAAGAACCCGGTCTATCCCGCGACACTGGTGGGACGCCCGCCGGTCGAGGACGTATACCTCGGCGGTGCGACGGAGCGCATCTTCCTTCCCCTGGCGCAGCTCACGATGCCGGAGATCGTGGACTATCACATGCCCCCGGAAGGAGTCTTCCACAACCTCGTGTTCGTGTCGATCCGGAAGGAGTTCCCGGGCCACGCGTACAAGGTGATGAACGGACTCTGGGGGATGGGGTTGATGTCGCTGGCCAAGGTCATCGTGGTGGTCGACGAGGGGATCGACGTCCAGAACGTCCAGGAGGCGTGGTGGTACGCGCTGGGTAACATCGATCCGCAGCGCGACACCTACTTCACCCGCGGCCCGGTCGACGATCTGGACCATGCCGCGCAGGTCGCCGCCTTCGGCAGCAAGATGGGGATCGACGGTACTCGAAAATGGCCGGAGGAGGGGTTCACCCGCCGCTGGCCCGAGCTGATCGAGATGAGCCCGGACGTCAAGGCGAAGGTGGACGGGATGTGGAGTGGGCTGGGCATAGAGAGATAATCGTTGATTCTGAATTTTTCAATTGTCGAATTACGGAAGCATCGCAGCCCACTACGTCAACAGCCGGGGGCCGGTCCGTGGCTAGATCGAAATTCAAGATTCAAAATTCAAACTTTCCGGCGGAGGGGCAAACCCTCCGGGGAGCCGGTCGCCTGGTCGATTACTCGAACCTGGTGAAGCTCCCGCATACCGTGTTCGCGCTGCCCTTCGCGCTGGTAGGGGCCACGCTGGCGTCGTACCGCTACCCGGTGCGCGCGGGTCAGGTCGTCTGGATACTGCTGGCGTTTACGTCGGCGAGGTTCGCGGCGATGGGCTTCAACCGCATCGTCGATCGATCGATCGATGCGCTGAACCCGAGGACGCAGGCGCGCGAGATCCCGGCGGGGAAGGTGAGCGTGCGGCAGGCCGCGGCGGCGGTCGCGCTGGCGAGCGTTCTCTTCCTGGTCAGCGCCGCGAACCTGAACCGGCTCTGCCTGCTGCTCGCGCCCCTCGCCCTCGGATGGATCTTCCTGTACTCCTACACGAAGCGGTTCACGCGGTGGGCGCACCTGGTGCTCGGCGTGGCGCTGGCGATTGCTCCGGTGGGAGCATACCTCGCGGTCTCCGGCGAGTGGAGCCGGCCAGCGGGCGGCCTGTTTGCACTCGCCGGTGCGGTGCTCTGTTGGGTCGCCGGCTTCGACATCCTGTACTCGCTGCAGGACGAGAGCTTCGATCGGCAGCACGGGCTCTACTCGGTGCCGGCAGCTTTCGGCGCGCGCGGCGCGATCTGGATCTCGCGGCTGCTCCACCTGTCGTGCGTCGCCCGATTCCTCACCGCGGGGCTGCTCTTCCCGGAGACCGGCAGGCTCTACGAGGCAGGCGTCGGGCTCATCGCGGCGATGCTCGTGTATGAGCAGTCGCTGGTGAGGGCGGATGACCTTTCCAAGATCGACGCCGCCTTCTTCAACATCAACGGCGCCATCTCCGTCGTCTTCCTGGCGTTCGTGTTCGTGGAGCGGATGCTGGCGTGAGGGGGGGACCGGACGCCCCGCTCACCTTCGGGATCACGGGGGCCTCCGGCGCGCCGTACGCCGTTCGCCTGCTCCGCGCGCTCAACGACGCGCGTGTGCCGGTGCGTCTGATCGTCTCAGGTTATGGGATGCGCCTGCTGGCGGACGAGAGCGGCATCGCGGACCTGGACGGCCTGCGAGCCGCGACTGGCGACTGGTCACGGGTCGAGTTGTACGATCCCTCGAACCGCGGCGCGACTCCGGCCTCCGGCTCCGCGCCGTCTCGCGGGATGGTCGTCTGCCCCTGCTCGATGGGGACCCTCGCCTCGATCGCGGCGGGGACGTCACGCAACCTGGTGGAGCGAGCTGCGGACGTAGCGTTGAAGGAGCGTCACCGACTCGTGCTGGTCCCGAGGGAGACGCCGCTTTCGCTGGTCCATCTCGAGAACATGACGCGCCTCACGCGCGCCGGGGCGATCATCCTGCCCGCATCGCCCGGCTTCTACCATCGCCCGCGTGAGATCGAGGAGCTGGTCGATTTCGTCGTCGCGCGCATCCTGGACCAGCTCGGGGTCGAGAACACGCTCTCCGCGCGCTGGCGTAACGGCGAGCAGGCCCCGGAAGAGGAATAGGAGCGCGAATGCTCATCGGCCTGATCTCCGACACACACGGGCTCCTGCGCCCTGAGGTGTTCAAGGCGTTCGAGGGCGTCGAGCTGATCCTGCACGCCGGCGACATCGGCGACCCGGACATTCTGACGGCGCTGCAGGCGATCGCCCCGGTGACGGCGGTCTGGGGGAACACGGACGATGCGGAGATCCGGGACCTGGTCCCCGAGGTGGGTCGCGCCCGGATCGGGGATGGCGAGGCCGTCGTGGTACACGGACAGCAGTTCGGGTCGCCGACGCCGCGCAAAGTGGTCGACGCCCACCCCGGCGCGCTCCTCGTCGTCTTCGGGCACTCGCACAAGGCGGTCATCCGCCACGTGGGAGCGACGCTGGCCGTCAATCCAGGGAGCGCGGGCCCGGTTCGCTTCGGTCAGCCCATCACCTGCGCGCTGGCGACGTT
>JAHWJV010000089.1 GCA_019348265.1 Gemmatimonadota bacterium | reverse complement strand
AGATGCGCGTGCTCGACGTTGTCGAATTCTTCGGGCGCCTCAAGGGCTTGACGCGATCGCACGCGCGGAAAGCCGGGATCGAGTGGCTGGACCGGATGGGACTCGCCGACTGGCGGCGTTCGCGGATCGAGCAGCTCTCCAAGGGGATGCAGCAGAAGGTGCAGTTCATCACGACGGTGATCCACGAGCCGCAGCTTCTCATCCTGGACGAGCCTGCCTCCGGGCTTGACCCGGTGAACCAGGAGGTGCTGCGGTCGACGATCCTGGATGCACGGAATCAGGGGCGGACGGTCCTGCTCAGCACGCACAACATGACCGAGGCGGAGACCCTCTGCGACGCAGTCTGCATCATCGCCGCTGGCCGGAAGGTGCTCGACGGAAACGTGCGGGAGCTCAGGCGCGCAAGCGGGACGAACCGATGGGCGGTCGACTACGACGACCCGCCGGGCCAGGCGCGTGAGACCGTCGCGCGTTTCGCGCTGCAGGGCGGTGTCACGGCCACGGCATGCGGCTGGGAGGTGGACCTCGCACCCTCGGCGGAGGCTCGCGACCTGATCGCCGCGCTGGCGGCGCTCCCGACTCCGCCGTGCCGCATCGCCCGGGTGGATCCGTCGCTGCACGAGATCTTCGTAGCGCGCGTCGGCGGCAGCGCGGCTCGCCCTACGCGGAGGGACTGAGCGGTGAGACAGCTCCCCATCATCTTCCGGCGTGAGTTCATCGAGCGCGTGCGGTCTAGGAGCTTCATCCTCAGCACCGTTCTGACGCCGGTCTTCCTCTCCCTTTTCGCGGTGGGCCCCGCGCTGACCGGTCGCATCCGGTCGGGTGGGAGCGATCAGATCTCAGTGCTGGACGAGAGCGGCAGCGTGGGTGCGCGCACGGTGGAGCTGATCAACCAGGGCCCCCCGGGGGACACGCCGCTGATCGCCGGCGAGGCTCTGTCACTAGGCGCCGGGTCCAGCTCCGATGGGCTCGCAGATCTGGTGGCGGATGGCACCATAGACGCGTACCTGAGGATACCCGCGGACGTGATGACCTCCAATCTCGTGGAGCTGCACGTCGACGGTGGGTTTCCGGGCTCGGCGCGCGCACGCGTCGTCGCGGCCGTTTCGACCGCGGTCCAGATTGCGCGGCTACGGGCGGTCGGGATCCCGGAGTCGGAGCTTTCGTCCCTTTTCCGGCCCGTCGCCGTACAGACCGTGCAGGTCGCGAGGCCCGCCCCTGCGCCCGATGACGGCGAGGCGGCGTTCGTGATGTCGCTCCTCGTCGGGTTCCTCCTCTACTTCCTGATTCTTCTCTACGGCGCGCAGGTGATGCACAGCGTACAGGAGGAGAAAACCAGCCGCATCGCGGAGGTGCTCGTCTCCTCGGTGACCCCTTCGGACCTCATGCTCGGGAAGGTGCTCGGTGTCGGCGCGACGGCGCTGGCACAGGTGACCATCTGGGCGGTGTTCGCGCGGTTCGTGCTCGGAGCCCGCGAATCTCTCGCGAGGATGGGGATCCCCGGGATGGTCTTCGAGATCCTCTCCTCGGATGTGGCCCTGTGGGTCGCCATCAGCTCGCTGGGCTACCTGGTACTGGGCTTCTTCCTGTATGCGACGCTCTTCGCGGCGGTAGGCGCGGCGGCGGCAAGCACGGAGGACGCGCAGCGCTTCACCTTCCCGCTCATCCTCCCGCTCTTCATCCCGATGTTCTTCGCGGAAGTGATCGTTTCGGATCCTACGGGAACCACCGCGACCGCGCTGAGCTGGGTCCCGCTCACCGCGCCACTCGTGGTCCCGATGCGCATGGGAGGTCGCGGCGTCGCGGCGTGGGAGATCGGCGCGACGCTGCTCATGCTGGCGCTCAGCGTGGTAGCGGCGGCGTGGGTGGCGGGGAAGATCTACCGCGTCGGCATCCTCAGCACCGGCACCCGGCCAACGCTCGGTGAGCTGGTCCGCTGGCTTCGCATGGCGTAAGCCTCCGCGTCAGTGCGCCGAGGGGTTTCGCGGCTGAGGCTTCTCGAGCTGCTCCTGCTGAACCGACAGCTCGCGCTCCTGCGCCGCGGACATCATCCGTTCAGCCGCTTCCGCTGAAAGCTCCGGGCTCTTGCCTCCCCCGCTTCCGCGTCGCGGCTCCGGGTCCTGTCGGCCGGCCTCCGGGTCCGCTCCTCCGCCGCCACCCCCACCTCCGCCACCTCCGCCACCTTCGGACTCCGGGTTCTGCTGCGGCTCCTGTGGGGCCGGCTCGCGAAGCAGCCTGCGCGCGAGCTCCAGGTTCCACTTCGCGTCCGCGTCGCCGGGGTCCGCCAGCAGCGCCTGTTTGTACGCCTCGATCGCGCTGCGCAGGCCGGCGGCGCGGCCGGTATCCGCTGGCGCGGCGTAGGCCGGCTCCAGGTGCGAGCTCCCGAGGTTGTAATGGGCGTGCTGGCGGATCGTCGTGTCCGAGCCGGCGGTGGCGACGAGGAGGTGCTGGCGCGCCTGCGCGTAACGCGTGGCCTGCACCAGGCCGGTGCCGAAGTTGTAGCGCGCCCGGGGCGAGGCCGGCGACCGCACCGCGGTAGCCTCGAGCTCCGCCAGCTTCGCCTCCGCACCCGCGCGGTCCGCACTCACCGCGGTGTCGCGCTCGCACCCCATGGCGCCGACGGCGGTGGAGATCAGGAGCACGCTGGCGGCCGAGCGGGCGCGCGGGGCGGCGACGGCCCAGAAGCGCTCCAGGGCGAGTAGCGCCAGGGCCAGCGCCGCGAACCAGGCGAAGCGCGGCTGCCCTTCGGAGCCGCGGCCCGCCGCGCTTCCCCGCGTCCTGGCGTTCGACACCGCCTCGATGAGCCGATCCTGGGCACCGGGATCGGACAGCGCGAGGTACGCCCCCCCGCTTTCGCTGGCCATCGAGCGGAGGAGGTCTTCGCGAAGGCGCGACACGGCCATTTCGCCGGTCGGCTCTCGCTTCACGCCGACCTCCCGCCCGGTGGCGAAGTCGATGTCGGGGACCTGCGCGCCTCCCTCGCTCCCGACGCCGACGGTGAAGATCGGGAGGGCCGCCTTACCGGCCATTCTCGCGATCTCGGCCGCGTCCGAGGGGTCGTCGACGCCGTCGCCGTCGGTGAGCAGAACGACGAGGCCCCCTTCCCCGTCGCCGGAAACAAGGAGGCTCAGCGCCTGCCGCACCGCGGGCACCACGGCGGAGCCCGTCTGGGTCACCATGCCCGGATCGAGCACTTCGACATACAGATCCAGGGCTCCCGGATCCGTCGTCGGCGGAGTGAGCGTGACGGCCTGCCCGGCGAAGGCGACGATGCCTATCGGTCGCCCCCCGAGGCGTGTCATCAGGGCGCGCAGCGCACCCTTGGCCTGGGTGAGTCGATCCGGCGGCGCGTCCCGTGCGAGCATCGAGCTGGACACATCGACGACGACCACCACTGGTCCGCCGGTGGTATCCGCCGCGCCGTCGACGGCACCCCACCGTGGGTCGGCCAGCGCCGCCCCGAGCGCCGCCGCCCCCGCGATCACGAGGCCCAGTCGCCACGACGGCGTGGACAGCAGGTCCTCGCCGACGAGCCGGGCCGCCAGCGCTCCTCCCCCGAGCGCCCGGGCGACACGTCTGCGGCGCCCCACGAAGCGCCACGCGCCGAGCGCGACGAGCAGTGGGACGGCCACCGCCGCGACGAGGAGCAGGATCCTCATCCCGGCACCACTCCCCACCTCGATCCACGCACCGCCCACTCGCTCACGAGCGCGGCGCCGGCGATGCCGAGGAGGATCAGGTACCACTCGGAATACTGCACGCGGCGGCGCGTCTGCACCGGATCCTTCACCAGCAGGTCGATCCGCGCGTAAACGTCCGCCAGAGCGCGGGGGTCCGTCGCGCGGAAGTAGGTTCCACCGGTGACGTCAGCGATCTCTCGAAGGAGCGTCTCGTCGATCCCGACCGGGAGCTCGGCGTACCGAATGCCGGCGGCGTCCTGGGCTACCGGCACGCGCGCGACGCCCTCCGAGCCCACGCCGATGGTGTACACTCGAATGCCGTAGGTCGCGGCAGCGCGCGCGGCAGCCAGGGGCTCGACTTCGCCACGGTTACTCTCCCCGTCGCTCATCAGGATGATCACGCGGCTTCTGCCCCGGACCATGCGCAGCCGGTTCACCGCGATCGCGAGACCGTCGCCGATCGCGGTGCCGTCTTCCAGCAGGCCTACCTGCAGGGTGCGTAGCGCGTTGGTGAGCACCGGGTCGTAGGTGGTGATCGGAACGAGTGTGATGGCCTCGGCGGCGAACGCCACCAGCCCGATCGGATCGCCCTCCCTCCCAGAGATGAAACGCGCGATGTTCTGCTTCGCCACCGTCAGCCGGTTCCGCGGGCGGAAGTCCTCGGCCAGCATGGAGGATGAAATGTCCAGGGCGATGACGATCGGCACGCCTTCTCCTCGCTCCTCGATGGTGGCACCTGGAGTCCTGGGCCGCGCCAGGCCGATGATGAGGGCGCAGAGCGTGACCGCACGGAGGAGGTCCGGCGCGACGGCGATCCAACGCATCGCGGGGCTACCCGCACGTAGAGCAGCCGTCCGCGGGTAGGAGACCGCCGCGCCGGGCCGTCTACGCAGCAGATGCAGGTAGAGCGGCACCGCCGGGAGCAGGACCAGCCAGAGCGGCGATCCCCATTCCAGCGTCATGCGGCCTCCCGCTGGTTCGCCGGCCCCGAAGGATTCACGGAGATCCAGGCCCGAGCGTCGCTCCAGAATCGCCGCACTTCGGCGGCCGGCGGATCCACCGACCCAAACTTCACGGGATCCGCGTGCTGGAGGAGCGCGGCGAGGGTAGCTCGGTCGACGCCGAGCGCACCCGGCTGACCGAGCCGCTCGAGCAGCTCGGCCGTGGTGAGATCCTCCCCCAATCGCCCGTCCACGCGAGCGAGATAGTCCCGCAGTACCCGTGTGACCGCCGTGTAGAATGGTTCCGCTTCGAGCTCGTCGGCGGTCCTGCCGAGCCGATCGAGCGTCGCGAGCGCCGCGGCGCGCGGGTCGCCAGGCGAGCTGGGTCGTTTTCGCTGCAGCAGACGTCGCACCAGGAGTGCGGCGGCGACCGCGGCGGGCAGCAGGAGCAGCAGCCACCATCCGTTCCTATCGCCGGTAGTGGCGATCAGGAGCCCCTTCGGCGGGCGAGGCCGCAGCTCCGCCGCGTCCGCCGGGAGAACCGAGCGGACGACCGGGAGGCGCAGTGGCACCTGGTAGCCGCGCCGCTCTCCGCTCTCCAGGGTCACCGTCACCCGGACGATCTGGCGCAGCGGCTCGCCGGCCACCCACGCGACCAGCGGGTAGACGGCCGCCGAGCCGGCGGCGACGCTCTGGACGGAGTCGGCAAGCTGCAACGAGTCGTTCGGCGCGAACGTGCCTAGCTCGACGCGGGCGCGGGGTGGGACTCTGACGCGGACGTAGGAGCGGAAGCGATCTCCGACGGTGACGGTCTCTGGCGCCACTCCCGTCGAAACCGTCAATGTGCGGGAAGTGTCGGCGGGAGGAGCCTGTGCCTGCGCGGGGAGCACGCCAAGCCCGGCGACGAGCGCGGTGAGGATCCGGCCGATCATCGCCGCAGTCGGCGCTCGCGGCGCCCGAAGAAAGCCAGCAGCGCCGGGGTGTACGGCGCGTCGGTCCGGAGCTGGATCTCGTCCACCTGCAAACGTCGGAAGAGCCGCTTGCCGCGCTCCGCCTCTGCGGTGACGAGCTCGGAGAACCGCTGTCGGGAGGCTCGGTCCGAGGTGTCGAAGAGGAGCCGCTCACCGGTCTCGGGATCGCTCAGGAGCAGCACCCCGGCGTCCGGGAGCTCGGCTTCCCCGGGGTCGGAGAGGCGAACCGCAACCACGTCGTGCCGCGCGGTGGCCAGGGTGAGCGTGCGGGCGAAGGAGTCCCAACCGTCGCCCAGCTCGAAGTCCGAGAAGAGGAAGATGATCGACCGTGCGGGCGCGGTGCGGACCGCGTAGTCGAGCCCGGCGGCGAGATCGGTGCGCGCCCCCCGAGGCCGAAAAGCGAGCAGATCGCGGATCAGCCGCAGCGTGTGGCGCCGTCCTTTGCCCGCCGGGACGAAGAGCTCCACCTCGTCCGTCACCAGGAGGAGTCCCACGCGATCGTTGTTCTTTACCGCCGACATCGCGAGCGTGGCAGCGACTTCCGCCACTACTTCGGATTTGAGCTGCCGTCGCGTTCCCCAGCGCTGGGAGCCGGACAGGTCGACGACGAGAAGGACCGTGAGCTCCCGCTCCTCCACGTAACGCTTCACGTACGGATGCCCCAGCCGCGCGGTCACGTTCCAGTCGATCGCGCGGACGTCGTCTCCCGGCAGATACTCTCGGACCTCGGCGAACTCGATCCCCTGCCCTTTGAATACCGAGTGGTATTCGCCGGTGAAGCGCGAGTTTACGAGCCCGCGCGTGCGCAGCTCGATTCGACGCACCTGACGCAGGACATCGACGGACGCGGGCTCCGGCTCCCGCTTCGCCGCCCGTCGAGCACGCCCGATCATCCCGGCACTATGGGGTACGCACCGTGTCCAGGATGCGCCGCACGACCTGATCCGACGTCACCTCTTCCGCTTCCGCCTCGTAGGTGGTGATCACGCGGTGGCGCAGTACGTCCAGCGCCATCGCCTTCACGTCCTCCGGAGAGACGTAGCTCCGGCCGCGCAGGTAAGCGTGCGCGCGGGCGCAGACGGCCAGGGCGATGGTGGCTCGCGGCGAAGCGCCGAACTCGATGAGCGGCCGCAGCGGGGCGAGCCCGAAAGCCCCCGGGTCACGGGTGGCGCTCACGATGTCCAGGATGTAATCGGCGACTTTGTCGTCCAGATACAGCGCGGCGATCGCGGCTCTCGCGCGCAGGATCTCCTCGGGCGTCGCGACGCGGGATACCGCGATGGGCGAGCCGCTGGACATGCGGCGGAGGATCTGCTTCTCTTCCTCGCGGCCGGGATAGCCGACGATCACCTTCAGCATGAAGCGGTCGACCTGCGCCTCGGGGAGCGGGTAGGTGCCCTCCTGCTCGATCGGGTTCTGCGTGGCCAGTACCAGGAACGGCTCGGGAAGGCGGTACGTCTCCCCTCCGACCGTGACCTGGTGCTCCTGCATCGCCTCCAGCAGCGCCGCCTGCACCTTCGCCGGCGCGCGGTTGATCTCGTCGGCGAGGACGATGTTCGCGAATATCGGCCCGCGGTGCGGCGTGAACTCCCCGCTCCCCATGTTGTAGATCACCGTGCCGATCACGTCGGCCGGGAGCAGGTCGGGGGTGAACTGGATGCGCGAGAAGCTCGCGTCTATCGTCTCCGCCAGCGTCTTTACCGTCAGTGTCTTCGCCAGCCCGGGCACGCCCTCGAAGAGCACGTGTCCGCCGGTGAGCAGCCCTATGAGCAGCCGCTCGATCATGTACTCCTGCCCTACGACCCGCTTGTGTACCTCCGCGACGACGCGGCTGGCGAGCGCGTCACCCGTCCCGGGTGCCTCACCGGTCGGGTCGAAAAGAGGGGGTGCTCCCTCCATCGTGTCTCCTCATGACGGGACCGGAATTCACAGCGGCTGCGGCGCGGCCGATCGATCCCAGGGCAACCGTTGTGCCGCCGCCCCTCTAACACCCGGGTAAACTTGTGACAAAGACCAGCGCCACCCTGGCGGGCGGCGCTGGTGCGGCTTCTCGGCTGCATCCCCGCGGCGATCACCGCGTCCGAAGCTAAGCTCGACCAGGCGGCTTCCCGCCACGCCCGGGCGTCTTCCCCCGCGGCCCCGGAGACTTGCGTGGGCCGGTGGACTTCCGCGGCGGTCGCGGTGACTCGCCCGCGTCGCGCGGCGGGTTTCTCCCCCGGCCGGACGATTTACGCGGTCCACCCGTGGATCTCTCCGGGCGAGCCGCGCCTTCCGGCCGCCGCGGAGCTCGGAATCCGCGCGGCGGCGCTTCCCCCTCATCGGACGTTCCCGACGAGCGGCCCGCCGCGGGTGAGGGGCGGCGTTTGGGCTCACCGGGTCGCCTCGGCCGCTCGGGGGACCGTTTGGCCGGGCCGCGGGTGCCGGAGGGCGACCCTGCGGAGCGGTCCGGCGGCCCGGCGGCACGCTTGCGGGGCCCGCCGGCGTTCCGCGGCTGCGCTTCGCCCTCTTCGGGCGGCGCTTCTCCCGCGCGGCGAAGCCAGCCGATCTCCGTCTCGGTGAGATAGCGCCAGTGACCGGAGCGGAGACGCCCCACCTCGATCGGGCCGAAGGCCCGGCGGAATAGTCGCCGCACAGGAAGGCCGACCGCCTCCAGCATGCGGCGAACCTCACGGCGCCGCCCCTCGCGCATGATCAGCCGGACCTGGAAGTAGCCGTCGTCGAGCTCCCCCAGCGACTGCGCCGCGACGGCGTGCGCGACGCCGTCCTCCAGCTCGACCCCTTTGACGAGCTTCCGCAGCGTATGCGGCGTGGGCTCCCCCTCCACGTCGGCGAGGTACTCCTTCTCGGTGCCGTAGCGGGGATGCAGGACGAGGTTGGCCGTCTCGCCGTCATTGGTGAGGAGGAGGAGCCCGGTGCTGTCGCGGTCGAGCCGCCCCACATGGAAGAGGTGGTGCAGCTCGGGCGGGAGCAGATCGTAAACGGTACGGCGGCCCTCCGGATCGTCCCGCGTGGAGACGTAACCCTTCGGCTTGTGCAGCGCGATCCACTCCGGGGTCTGCAGAGCCACGCGGCGCCCATCCACCGTCACCACGTCGCGGCCTTCCAACACTTTGGTGCCGAGTTCGGCACGCTCGCCGTTCACCCGCACGCGACCGTCGCGGATCATGTCCTCGCCGCCGCGCCGGGAGGTGAGCCCCGAGCGCGCGAGGAACACCTGCAGACGCACCTCTTCAGTGCTCATTGCGGGTTCTCACGAGTGAGCACGACGGCCAGCTCTTCCGGTCGCGGCAGGTCATCCAGGGTTCGAAAGCCGAAGTGTTCCAGAAAAAAGCGCGTCGTCCCGTAGAGCAGTGGGCGTCCCAGCCCCTCTCCCCTGCCGACCACCTCCACCAGCCCGCGCTCCTGCAGCGTCTTCAGCACGCCTCCTGCTGCGACACCGCGGATCTCCTCCACCTCGGCACGACCGACGGGCTGCCGATACGCGATGATCGCGAGCGTCTCGAGCGCCGGTGAGGAGAGCCTGGACGACGCGGGCACGGTGTCGAAGCGCTCCAGCGCGTGCGCGAACTCGGGCCGCGTCAGCAGCTGATATCCGCCCGCGATCTCGAGGATGTCGAATGCGCGCTCTTCCCGCTCGTAATCCGCCCGCAGCGCCGCGATGATCTGCTCCACCATCTCCTCGTCGAGCGCGGGATCGATCCGGGCGAGCTCTCCAGCGGTGAGCGGGGCGTCGCTGGCGAAGAGCAGCGCTTCGACGAGCTGACTAAGCCGCATCCGCGTCCTCGTCGTCGCGGCTGTAGACCCAGAGAGTGGCGAAGGGCTCACTCTGTCGCAGTCGCAGAGCGCTACGCCGCGCCAGCTCCAGACACGCGAGCAGCGACATGACCGCGTGCGTCCGTGTGCCCCACGGCGACACCAACGCCGAAAACTCCACCCTGCTCACCGAGCTCAGCCGCGCCAGGATGTAGCCGACCTTTTCCTCCAGCCGCACCGTCTGCCCCGCGAAGCGATAGGCGGGCGCAGGCTCCGCCTGGCGGGCGACCATCGCGAGCAATGCTTCCCACACCTCGTCCCATCCGGTGTCCAGCGGCGCCTCCGAGGGCGGAGCCGGTCTCCGCACCGGGACGTACCCCTTCCGGAAGTAGCGTGCCCGGTCGCGCTCCGCGCGCTCCATCAGCTCGGCCGCCTCGCGGAAATGCTCGTACTCCAGGAGGCGCCGCACGAGGTCCGCCCTGGGATCCTCCTCCTCGTCGTCCGCACGCCGCGGGAAGAGCATCTGCGCCTTGATGCGCACCAGCGTGGCGGCCATCTCGATGAACTCGCCCGGGCCGAGCAGGCCGCGCTCCGGGTGCGCCCAGCGGGCGAGGGCCTCCGCGCCGACGACCTTGCCGTCGGCCACGCGGACCAGCGGCTGGTACTCGACGAGCAGCTCGCCGCGGCCGAGGCCCGCGCGCAGCTCGTTCTCCGTGTTGAGGCGGTTGAGGACGCGCAGGCGCATCCCCTCGTCGAAGACCTCGCACCGCGCCCGGCC